>CAJCJB010000061.1 GCA_903970545.1 Candidatus Saccharimonadota bacterium
TTTAATGCCCTGCATGGCATCACGGGGGCATTCTATTAGTTTTAATTTGTCTTGCATAATCAATTATTTATTATTCTTGCCACTTAAATCCCTAACGCAGAAGCAAGTTGCACACACGGGTTTACAAAGACTTATTTTAAATCCAAACACAGCTTTTAAGAGTTACATTATACTTTACAAGTAATTCCCCCACAAAATCATAACTTGGCTTATAAAACACATAAGTTTTATCTTTTCTGTCGGGACATTCTCTATAATTAACGGCTACTTTTTTGCCATTACTTTCATAACGTTTAATTAAACCTAAGACTTTTGATAATTTATCGTATTCATTAGGTTGTTCTAAATAGAAACAAAAACATATTTCATCTCTTTCTGGTATTATTTCTTCTTGTATCATATTAAAGTATGTTTTATTGGTTTATATTACTTACAATACTTATTTAGTATCTGTAACTTCTTGATTACATAGCTCTACTGCCCTCTTCACATTTTACTTTAACCCCTATATATGTAATCATCTTCTATCAAACCATCTTTTTTCATATGCTCAACAATAGGATTAATGAAACTATCTATATCAAATTTTATATCAGGATATTTATTTTTTAATTCATTCAATGCATATTTAATAGACTTGGTAGCATCTCCACTCAAACGGAATCCGTTATAAAATGATTTTACAGAATGATTCCACGCTATTGGGCTATCTCGGAGTGATGTCTTTTCCGCTTCTTGCTTTTTCTTCTTCTTGTGTTCCGCTAAAATTTTCACCAAACGGATTGTTAGTTCCTTCTTCTTCTCCAGTAGTGAAGTTGTAAATGGTTTTTGCTGTTTCTTATCCATCTTTTATTATTTAGGATTATTATTATCCTTTATCAATAAGCTATTTGCGAATAAAGTTATTTTTAATCTGCGGTCAAACTCAATGCCATCAAAGTCCTTACTGTTTTTAAGTCTTTGGTAAGCTGGTAGTCTTTCAAGAGCATTTTTAATTCCTTCTATATCTTCGACACCTTTATCAATCAAAATATCTTTTATTGCTTCTACTTCGGCAATATCTTTTTTAATTGTACCCTTATTAAGTTTTTCTTGACCAACAATGTTTTCATTTTTAATTCCTTCAGATGTTTCTTTATCGCTTTCAACAAATTCATCATAATTTATTTCATGCCAGTGTACATTTTTATTATAAATGGCATGTTTAATTTTCTTTTGAGTATCAGTTAGTTTAGAATTACCTGTTTTTATTTCTACAACATATAGATTTATTTCATCCTTTCCCTCGTAAAGCCCATCAAATACTATTAAATCAATGGGCATGCCAAGAAACCTTGCGTCTTTTGGATTAAAAGGAAATTTAGCATGAAAAGGGATTAATTGCTCTGAAATTAGCCCAAGATTAACCGAATAGCTTCTCTTTATTGCGTCCTGACGTATTTTAGATTCATTTTCAAATTTCCATTCTTGTAAGAGAACACTTGCAGCTTTTAATGACTGATCTTCTGCCGTTTTTTGAATCAACAGAATTTCAGTCTCTTTAAATTTCTTAAACTCGTCATAAGCCCAGTTTTGGTAAACAACTTTTAAATCAGATTCTTTTTTTTGCATCATAAGCTCTTGTTCTTTCAGCTTATTCTCATTGTCTCTATAATTTTGTTCAAAATTGTTCCGTTGTTTTTTTAATGAACGAAATGAGCTATAGCATATTAGTAAAACAATGCAAACTGCAATTACTAACCAAGTGGCCTGATTATCTGATAATACTATATCTAATAATATCATGTTTTAAAAGCTATACATCTAACTGCTAAGTTAAAGCAAACCTACAAATAAAATCACTAACTGCTACCCGTTAGGTCTAACGGCGGCATCATTAGGTCTGATGCTGTTATTATCAGACAGGATGATGTCGTTATTGGATAGGATGGTGTCGTTATCGGATAAATCAAACCATTTATCTGATAAGTTATCTTCATTATCCTATCGCATAACTACGTGAACCTATAACGTAATTACGTTATCATACCACGTAACTACTTTATCTTATCACATAACTACTTTATCTTATCACATAACTTTGGAATTTTATCCCATAATTACGTTATCCTATCGCGTAACTACTTTATCTTATCACGTAACTTTGGCATTTTATCCCATAATTACGTTGTTCTATCACGTAATTACGCCATCCTACCGCGTAACTACTTTATCACATAAATGCAACCATTTATAGGATGAATGATACCATTTATAAGATTTTTCTACTTGTTTAGTTATTTATTATCAGCACTTTACGAATGTAGTGGTTATTTTAACCCTTAGGAACGCCCTAAATGTAAAAACCCTCTCCAAACGGAGAGGGTTTAACTCATCTTTTCTATTTCTTTTTATTGGTTTCGTTGAATGCTTCGCATTTTAAGCTGAGCCTACTGCTCATCTTTAGGTTCGTCTTTCTTCTTTTTGGTTTTCACCTCTTTGGGTTTGCTGATGTTAACCACTATTTCTTTCTTAGTTTTATCGAAATCAATCTCGATAATATCTCCTTCAGAAATAGGGTTTTTAATCATTTCTTCTGCCAATGGGTCTTCCACATATTTTTGTATAGCACGTTTAAGCGGACGGGCACCGTACTGAGGGTCATATCCTTTCTCTTCGATATAATCCTTAGCGGCATCGGTTAACTTAACCTGATAACCAAGGTTATTGATACGTCCGTAAAGACTCTTTAATTCAATATCAATAATTTTATGGATACCGTCTTTATCAAGCGGATTAAATATTACCACATCATCAATACGGTTTAAGAACTCGGGTGCAAAGGCTTTCTTCAAGGCATTTTCAATAACACCTTTGGTATGGTCTTCCACACTATCAGCCTTAGCTTGTGTACCAAAACCAACACCTTGTCCGAAATCTTTTAACTGACGGGCACCGATGTTAGAGGTCATAATAATGATGGTGTTCTTAAAATCTATCTTACGACCAAGACTATCAGTCAATAAACCATCATCAAGCACCTGCAACAACATATTAAATACATCAGGGTGCGCTTTTTCAATCTCATCCAACAACACAACTGCATAAGGACGACGACGAACTTTCTCAGTTAACTGTCCGCCTTCTTCATATCCCACATAACCCGGAGGGGCACCAATTAAACGGGTTACGGCAAACTTCTCCATATACTCGCTCATATCAATGCGTATCAAGGCATCATCATTATCAAATAAGTATTTAGAAAGTATTTTAGCCAACTGTGTTTTACCAACTCCTGTAGGGCCTAAGAAAATAAAAGAACCAATTGGTTTATTTGGGTCTTTTAATCCGGCACGGTTACGTTGAATAGCTTTTACTACTTTAGCAACTGCTTCATCCTGCCCAATAACTTTACCTCTCATCTCAGTTCCCATATTAACAAGCTTGGCATTCTCATTTTGAGAAACACGCTGTACAGGTACACCGGTCATCATAGCAACTACTTCGGCAACATTATCTTCAGTTACAGTTACTTTGTTGTTTTTGGTTTCTTCTTCCCAAGCTTTTTTAGCCGCATCTAATTGCGCCAATAATTGCTTTTCTACATCGCGCAGTTTAGCAGCTTCTTCGTACTTTTGATTACGAACAACCTGATTCTTCTGGTCTTTTATATCTTCAATCTTTTGTTCAATTTCCAATACATTTTTAGGAACGTTGATGTTGGTTATATGAACACGAGAACCTGCTTCATCCAACGCATCAATAGCTTTATCGGGTAAATGCCTGTCGGTAATATAACGTTGTGTTAATAATACACAAGCTTTAATAGCTTCAGGTGTATAGGTTACATTATGATGCTCCTCGTATTTTGGTTTAATGTTTTGAAGAATTTGTATGGTCTCATCAATAGTAGCCGGTTCAATCAATACCTTTTGAAAACGACGCTCTAAAGCCCCATCTTTTTCTATATACTGACGATACTCGTCTAAAGTAGTTGCACCAATACATTGTATTTCTCCGCGAGCTAAAGCAGGTTTAAACATATTGCTGGCATCTAACGAACCACTTGCGCCACCTGCGCCTATGATAGTATGTATCTCATCAATAAACAATATAACATCAGGCGATTTTTCAAGCTCATTCATCACGGCCTTCATACGCTCTTCAAATTGTCCACGGTATTTAGTACCCGCAACCAAAGAAGCTAAATCTAAAGTAACCACACGTTTATTAAACAACACACGCGATACTTTACGTTGAACAATACGCAAAGCCAAACCTTCTGCAATAGCAGATTTACCCACACCGGGTTCACCAATTAGTATAGGGTTATTCTTTTTACGACGGGATAATATTTGAGATACACGCTCTATTTCTTTTTCACGGCCAACAATAGGGTCAAGCTTACCGTCTTCTGCCATCTTGGTTAAATCTCTTCCGAAATTATCCAACACAGGCGTTTTACTTTTGCTTTCTCCGGGTTTCTTTTGTGCTCCGCTTCCACCACTACCACTTATTCCTGCTGCATCTGCATCATCGTCATCATCAGATGGTGTTGGCCCTTCCATGGTGGTAGGGTTCTTTAAATACTCATCTAACTCTGCCTTGCAGGCATCATAATCAACACCAAATTTCATTAATGCTTTGGTAGCCACATTATCATTATCCTTTAAAATACAAAGCAATAAATGCTCTGTACCAATTTCAGATGCTTTAAATATTTTAGCTTCCAAATAAGTAAGCTTCAATGCACGCTCTGCCTGTTTAAGCAAAGGGATATTAGCCAGATTATTTACCTTGCGGGTAGGTACCGATATAGATTGCTCTATGTTCTTGCGCAGCTCAGTCATGTTCACGTTCATGTTCTTAAGCAGCTTCAAACCAAGTCCGTCTCCTTCTCTTATCATGCCGAGCATTAAATGCTCTAAGCCTATATAGTCGTGCCCCAATCGTAGTGCCTCTTCCCTGCTGTGATTAATCACTTCTTTTACACGGGGCGAAAATTTTGCTTCCATAAATTTATTATTAGTTAGTGCTAAGTTACAGATTTTATGCCAATTTCAAAAGTAATCCTCAAAACAGGCAATATGGCGTATTCCTATAGTATTTTTCAACAAGAGAAATGTTGATAAGTATGTAGGTATATTCCTTTATTTATCAGTATCTTCACTCCCCTATTTAATATTTAACAAGCGGTAGAATGACTGGTTTTTGGGCTTATTTGAAACATGACAAAACAACCTATAAACATGACATTCTGCAATACCTAATGCAATTTCCTTTTTATACTTTCTTTTTGCTTGGGCGTTCCGTTGGTTTAGCGCATCGTTTTAGTTTTTTATTTTTGCTTCGCTGAATGTTGAAAAAGCATTTCACCGTCGGGCTTTACGCGCTGCACGGCAGCTTGCTGCAATCCCTAACGCGAATTGTATTTATACTTTGTCTGCCTTTACTTAGATTGGCTTACCTTGCTTGGTATTCCTTGTTTGTAGCCATTTTTAGGGGTAAATATAAAGTAAGTAAAAACAGCTTGAAACAAATTAATCTGCCCCCATTCCGTACCCCATTTATTTTATTTAGTTTATGTTTGTTGCCGATAAGTAACAAATATAAAAGATGGCAAGCGCAACATTCGTTTTAAAAAAACCTAATAGCAAAGATAACACTTTAGTTTATTTATTGTTCAGGTATCAGAATCAGACTTTTAAATATTCCACCGTTGGAACCGCAAAGCAATGGCTGGCTAAGTGCGTAAAGCCCGCCGCTTGTACCCCAAGTGGAACGCCCCAATAAACAAAAGTCTACCCTAAACCATAAATGGTACCGTACTTAGTGGCGGCATAGTGCATAAAGTGGGCAAAGTTTAGTTTCTCGCTGGTAACTTTTATGCACAACTCTTGTGCGGTATAAAACTTGCCGTGTTTGTGTATCTTTTCTCTGAGCCAGTTTAGTAAGTTATGGGTGTTTCCGTTTTCAATTTCGGTAAGCAGGTTGGGCATTTCTTTTGTAGCCTGATGGAAGAACTGCGCCGCATAAAAACTGCCTAAAGAATAGGTTGGGAAATAGCCAAAGGAACCATGACTCCAATGCACATCTTGCAACACGCCCTGCGCATCGTTGGGCACATCTATATTAAGATACTCTTTGTATTTGGCATTCCAATAATCGGGCAGGTCGTTTACTTTTAGTTTGTCTTCAAAAATTTGCTTCTCAATTTCATAACGTATCATGACATGAAAATGATAGGTAAGTTCATCGGAACTGGTACGAATTAGGGAAGGCTCTACCCTGTTTGTTCCTTTATAAAAATCGAGAGCAGAAACGTTTTTCATTTGCTCGGGGAAATGTTTTTGCACCAAAGCAAAATTGTGTTTCCAATAGGCTAAGCTTCTGCCCACATTGTTTTCCCATAAGCGGGATTGAGACTCGTGTATTCCCAATGAAATAGCCTCGCCCAAAGGCATGCCGTATTGCTCTGCCGGAAGCCCTTGTTCGTAAAGTGCATGCCCGCCTTCGTGTATGCAGCTCCAAATCATTTCACTAAAATCGTTCTCGTTTATGCGGGTGGTAACGCGCACATCATTCTGACTAAAAGAAGTAGTGAATGGATGCGATGAAATATCCTGTCTGCCACGATTAAAATCGAAGCCCATTTGTTTGAGCAATTCAATACCAAACTGCCATTGGGTATCTCTATCAAAGTGCTGGAAGAAAAATCTATTATCTACCTGCTTGGCTTGTTGTACCTTCTTTACAAATGGAACCAACTCTTTACGCACATCGGTAAACAATACATCAAGCTCCGCAACGGTTGCATTCTTTTCGTGCAGGTTTAAAAGAGCATTATAAGGGTACCCCTGATAACCTAACAACTCGCACTCCTGCTTTTTAATGGCTATAAGTTTTTCTAAATAGGGGGCGAATAATTTGAAGTTACTTTCTTTACGGGCTTGCTGCCATGCGTTGAAAGCATCGCTAACCGCACGACTCATATTCTCTACAAACTCAGTTGAGTATTTTTTCTGACGATTAAAGTCTTCTTCTATCTGGGCTACGTTCTTTTTCTCGGCTTCGCTTAATCCTACACTATTTTTTAAGCTACTTAAAAGAGCTTCTGTTTTATCTCCCGTAAAAAGCTGATGCGTAATACCCGACAAGGTAGATAACTGACTGGCTTTAAAGCCTGCCGCACCGGGTGGCATATAGGTTTCCTGATCCCAGCCGAGGGTGGCAGCAGCATAGTTTACATCAGCAATGCGCTGCATGTGGTTTTGTAATTCATTATAGCTCATGCGCTAAAATTACATACAAAACCTATACACAGCAATTATTTAACGGTGGAACTGATGTCTGCGCCCGTAATGATTAGGGTGATGACGGAACGGTGTTTGTGGATTCCTGTTTTGTTTAGGATGATGTTTGTTATCGTCCCGCATCTTTAATGCGTATAGAACGGTAAAACCAACTATAAACAGCAATGCTGCTCCCATAAATAGCAGGTTATGCATTGGTCCGTTATTTTCTGCTTCTATGT
Source organism: Candidatus Saccharimonadota bacterium (assembly GCA_903970545.1). Lineage (GTDB taxonomy): Bacteria > Bacteroidota > Bacteroidia > B-17B0 > Aurantibacillaceae > PALSA-968. The sequence goes on from CAJCJB010000061.1 coordinate 7,514, forward strand.
TTTGCTTTTGGGCAAAAGCGCTGTTAGTAGAAAACAGCATAACAACAAGCATTACGCTTATTGTTTGTTTGGTGATTGTTTGTGTTTTTCTCATGGCTTTATTTTTAAGTTATTAATGCTATGGTGTGTTTAAAATCAAACTGTGCTTATAATATGTTTAGACGGAAAAAATGGAAAAAAGTTGCATTTTCAGGGCACTATTTTGCCTAAACTTTTTTAACGGTCGATTTTAACAAATAATCGGTCAATTTTACCTCGTTGGAAGGGATTTCTAAGCATTCTAAAAGTCAACACTTTACAAAAATGGCTATTTAGAAATTAGTAGATAAAATTCCCTCAGTAACAATATGCCCTCACAAATAGCTCACAAATTTGTGAGGGGGATATAGCAGTAAAAAAAGCTATAAAGAACAAAGAGGTGAAAGCAAATATAACTAAAAACTAAAGGTAAAAAAATGAGGTACACAATCAATTTTGACTGCAAAACACACCATGTCAGGAAAGATGGAACTATCCCCATGTTGTTAAGAGTTTCTATCAATGGAGAGCAAACCTACCTGAACTTAGGCAAGAAAATAAAAATAAGCCAGTACGATGCCAAAGAAAAAAGTGTAAAAGCAGGTATAAATGGCTATGCGGCTTTAACTTCTTATATAGACAGGCAGAAAGTTAAAGTAGATACCATTATAACCGAACACGAGAAAAAAGGAGATATATTAAATATACATCGATTAAAAGAACTATACGAACAGGAAGCAGGCAAAGTAAAATCAATCAGCTTTATCGGCTTTGTAGAAGAAACCATTAAACGAGAAAGAGAGCTTGGCGAAATAGACCCCAAAACCCTTAACAGTTATGAGATACAATTAAACAAACTAAGGAACTATAAACCAAAGCTATCTATACATGATATTACCAAGAGCTTTTTAGAAGAATACAAATCGTACTTAATTACTGTTTTAAAGCATTCAGATAATACCGCCTACATAGGCATGACTTTTTTAAGAAAATACACCAAAAAGCTGTTTAGGGATGGTAAGATAAGTAAATACCCCTTTTTGGATTTTTCAGTAGGCAACCCCTTTGAAGTAAACCCCTCTTATTTAGAACCCGAAGAACTGAACAAGCTGCACGAACTATATGAAAGCAAAAAACTGGAAAACATAAAAGTCAGGCGAACAAACGACCGCATAGAAAGACATTGTATAGGTATTAAGTACCAAAATGTTTTGCGGTATTACTTGGCAAGCTGTTATTGCGGGTTAAGGCATTCCGATATAAGTTCACTAAGGACAAATGATTTACAGAGCAATTTTATCGTAAAAGAAATGCAAAAGGGCAGGCTAAGAAGAAAGAAGATAGTGCGCATACCGATAAGAAAGAAACTGCTGTCTCTTTTAAATACAGAAAACCCCGACAAACTGGTATTTGATGCGCCAGTTTATGAAAACAAAGTAACCAATAAGTATTTAAAAGCCATTGCAGAGGCAGCAGGCATACATAAGCCGCTAAGTTTTCATAGTGCAAGGCATACCTTTGCCATTAACTCGCTTATACTGGGCATAAAAATAGAAGTGGTAAGCGATATACTGGGGCATTCTAAACTAACCACTACGCAGCGTTATGCAAGGGTAGTAGATACTTTAAGAAACCAAGAGATGAACAAATGGGACAAGCTGGTTTTAGAAGAACATACCGACAAGGAAAATATAGTATGTTGCCCTACCTGTGAAAATACTGTCCTTAAATTTGAAAGGAATGTAATAGGGT
>CAJCJB010000062.1 GCA_903970545.1 Candidatus Saccharimonadota bacterium
ACATATTCTTAAACCAATAATCAAAACCAACCACACCTGTTGCTTTCATTTCATCTACCACGCGCTGAGCGGTTGCCGTATCAGGCAATAACAGGTTTAAACAAGTTGCAGAATCTCCATCCGGGTCGGCTAGTTTTGCAAAAGAAATACCCGGAGTTTTAGCCAGTAAATCCTGCATAAACTTTTTGTTCTTGCGGTTTTTCTCTTTAATCAAAGGCACCCGGCGGGTTTGTGCCACACCAACCGCAGCATGCAATTCAGATATGCGGTAATTAAACCCTAAATACGGGTGTTGCTCCATACCGCGCACCGCACCAATATGGTCGTGCCCATGGTCGCTGTATACATCTGCTTTTTTGTAGGTAGTTTCATCGTTGGTAACTAGTACACCGCCTTCTCCGGCAGTTGCAATTTTAAAGAAGTCGAAAGAGTAACAACCCGCTTTACCAAACAAACCTGTAGAAGTTCCTTTATAAGAAGATGCAAACGATTGCCCCGCATCTTCCACCAAAATTAATTTATGCTCGTTCACCACCTTCATAATGCTATCCATATCGGCCATACCGCCACACATGTGCACCAAACAAACTGCTTTGGTTTTGTGTGTAATGGCTTTTTTAATTCCTTCTGCACTCAGGCAAAGTGTTTCATCAATCTCGGCAAACACGGGCAAAGCGCCAATAAACAATACCGCTTCAATGGTTGCCATAAACGTAAACGGAGGTACAATCACCTCATCGCCTGCACCAATGCCGCTGGCTGCAAGGGCAGTAGCTACAGCCGTAGAACCGCTGCTCATGGCATGTGCAAACTTGGCGCCCGTTATTTTTTTTACTTCTGTTTCAAAATCTTTTGCTTTCCAATGGTTGTTGCGCAGCGCATCGTGATTATAACGAAATAACACTCCGGTAGATAACACATCCTCTATTTCTTTACGCTCTTCGGCGCCAAATAATTCTGTTCCTGGCATGGGTAATTTTTTAGGGTACAAATATACGCAATCTGTATAAAGGATTAGCTTCTCCACATCGTGGGAAAGCATCTTGGTATTGTGGGTAAGCATCTCGGTGCTCCGGATTAGCTTCTCGGTATCGTGGATTAACATCTCGGTGTTGTGGGTAAGCATCTCCGTACTCCGGATTAGCTTCTCTGTACCGTGGATTAGCATCTCGGCGCTCTGGATTGGCTTCTCGGTTTCGTGGATTAATATCTCGGTGTTGCGGGTGAGCATCTCGGTACTTTGGATTAACTTATTTATAGTAAAGAAATTCGTTTTAACATATTTTAATTGAGTTTGGCACGATTGTTGTGGTATCTCTATTCATAAAAAATAGAAGTCATGAATCAAGATCAATTAAACCACAAAAGCATGTTTGAAACCGTGTATCAAACCATGCAAAGCAACCTAAGTTTATGGAGTAGTAATGCGACAATTAGCGCAGCAGTTACTGCTTTGCTGGGCAAGATAACAAGCCTTGGTAATGCCATTACGGGACAGTTGGTAAACTTTAGGGTAGTAACGCAAACTAAAGCGCAGGCAAAAGAAACGCTAATTGCATTAACTATGGCACATGCGGCGGCAGGTAAAGGCTTTGGTGCAAGTAGCGGCAACACTACACTAAAAGGTATTTGCAAGGTTTCGCAATCTAAACTTGAAGATATGGCGGAAGACCAATTAGGGAATTTTTGCCAGACGATATATAATGCGGTAAGCCCTGTGATTGGAAGTTTGGCGAGTTATGGTGTGAACAGCGCGAGCCTTTTGCAATGGAGTAATGCGATAACTGCTTTTGAAGGTAAATTGGGCCAACCGCAAAGTGCGATACAAGCCAATGCGAGTTATACGGCTACGATTGAACCAATAATTACAAGCACTACTACATTTTTGGAAGAACAACTGGATACGTTGATGTTGCAATATAAAACAAGTAACCTTACTTTTTATAATGCGTATAAGGGCAGTAGAAAATTGCCGAGCCATGGACACAGAACTACGGTAACCGTTACGGGGTTGATTAGTGCAGTGGGTGCGCCACTTTTGAAAGCACACATTATGCTTGTGGCAAGCGGACAAAACACACGCAAGAAAATTACGAAAGCAAACGGCTTGTTTAAATTTGCACGATTGAAACCGGGTACTTATGTAATAACCCTAAGTGCAAACGGTATGGTGGCACAGAGCAAAACGATTACGGTAACTCATGCAGGAAATATAACTGAGAATTTTATTATGGTAGCGAGTACAGGTGGTGGTGGAACTACGCCAACGGGAGGAACTACGCCTGTGGCGGGGGCATAGAGCCTCATCCCCAACCCTTCTCCAAAGGAGAAGGGAGGTAGGAATAATAAGAGCCTTGCAGAGATGTGAGGCTTTTTTAATTATCTTATATTTGTTACACTAAACATACAATGCCAACAAGGTTCGACAATAAAACATTTATACGAAAGGCAAAAGAAAAGCACGGAGAAAAATATACTTACGACAAAGTAAGTTACATAAATTACGAAACCAAAGTAAAAATTACTTGCTCCCTTCATGGCGATTTTGACCAAACACCTAATAATCATATACACGGACAAGGATGTATTGAATGTGCTGGTAAAAAAAAATTAGACAATAAAACGTTTATACAACGTGCAAAAGAAAAGCACGGAGAAAAATATACCTACAACAAAGTAAATTACATAAATTATGATACTATAGTAAAAATTACTTGTCCATATCATGGCGATTTTGAACAAACACCTCATAACCACTTAAATGGACGAGGGTGCCTTGATTGTTCTGGAACAAAGAAAAAAACCACACCTGAATTTATTCAACAAGCAAAAGAAAAACATGGAGAAAAATACATCTATGACAAATTAGAATACATTAATAATGCTACTGAAGTAAAAATTATTTGTCTTGTTCATGGAGAATTTTACCAAGCACCCACCAGTCATTTGCATGGACATGGATGCGATAAATGCGGCGGAGGTTATAAGCTATCCACAGAAGAATTTATTGAAAAGTCTAAAAAAATTCATGGAAACAAGTATGATTATAGGAATACTGAATACGTAGATGCCAAAAAAGAAGTAAAAATTATTTGCTCTATTCATGGAGAATTTTACCAAAGACCTGACCATCATTATTTGAGTGGTAGTGGATGCTATAAATGTAAAATGTCTAAAGGAGAGAGAGAAGTTGAAAATGTATTAAAAAAAATAAAGATTAAATATAATTGCCAGCATAAGTTTGATGATTGCCTATATAAACAGAAACTGCCATTTGATTTTGTAATATTTATTAATAATAAGATTGGGTTAATTGAATATCAAGGAGAGCAACATTATAAGCAAGTTGATTTTGGCGGAAACAATGCTAATTCCACTTTAGAGGAAAATATAAGGCGAGATAGAATTAAAGCTGATTATGCAAAAAGAAAAGAAATACCTTTATTATTAATCTCATATGACACATTTGATAATATCGAAGAAGAAATTGTAAAGTTTATAGAAGAAAAATTTAGTTAATGCGTTGTTCGCGTTAGGGATTGCAACGAAAATCCTTTTGTTGTAATCGACAAAAGATTGAAGTGTAAAGCCCGACGGCGCGCTTAGATTTCTCGACTTTGCTCGAAATGACAACGAGCGCGACGGAACGCCCCCATAAAAGAACAATGTTTAGCAAAATTGCTTATTTTTGACACATAATTTTACTTTAATGAATTATAACACCCAATTACCCCACCTTATTATTTCTGAATACGGAAGGAACGTGCAGAGCATGGTAGAGCATTGTTGCACTATTGAGAACAGGGACGACCGCAACCGTTGTGCGCGAGCCATCATTCAGGTTATGGGGCAACTAAACCCGCACCTGCGCGATATACCTGATTTTACGCACAAACTTTGGGATCATTTGCTGGTTATTTCTAAATTTACATTAGATGTGGATAGCCCGTATCCTAAGCCATCGGCAGAAACTTTTGAGACCAAACCTAAGAGTGTTCCGTACCCGAAAGGGAAAATAAAATACCGTCATTACGGAAAAATTATTGAAGACATTATTGAGAAAGCAAAAGACTTTAAAGAGGGCGAAGAGAAAGATGTGTTGAAACGTGTGGTGGCTACGCAGTTGAAAAAATCTTATTTGACCTGGAATAAAGATACGGTGTTGGATGAGGTAATATTTAAACACCTGGCCGAGCTTTCGGGTGGGGTGCTTAAAATGGATGAGTCTGAAAAGTTATCGGATGCAAGCGATTTAATAAAACGCGGTCCGCTTAATATTAATACCAGTCTGGGCGTTAAAAAACAGCATGGTAAGAATAACTTTAAACATAAAAAATTTAAACGCAAATAAAGCTGTATGATTTTTGAAGTAAGCGGAGGCAAGCATTTAAAAGGCGAGATTATTCCGCAAGGTGCAAAGAACGAGGCTTTGCAGGTTATTTGCGCGGTTTTGCTTACTGCCGAAAAGGTTACCATTGGCAATATTCCGGAGATTGTTGATATACTTAAACTGATTGATTTACTAAAAGACCTTGGTGTTAAAGTTGAAAAAACCGGACACGAAGAATATACGTTTCAGGCAGATGATGTAAATGTTGATTTTATTGTATCGCCCGAGTTTAAAAAGAAAGGCGGAAACCTGCGCGGCTCCATTATGATTGTGGGACCTATGTTAGCTCGGTACGGGAAAGCTTATATGCCTAAACCGGGTGGAGATAAAATTGGCAGAAGAAGAGTTGATACACACTTTTTAGGTTTCGAGAAATTAGGTGCTGAGTTTATTTACGATGATGTAAACGAGATATTTAAAGTAGAAGGTAAAAACCTGCGTGGTGCTTATATGTTGCTGGATGAAGCATCTGTAACGGGTACTGCCAACATTGTGATGGCTGCTGTTTTAGCCGAAGGAATTACTACCATATACAATGCTGCCTGCGAACCATACCTACAACAACTTTGCAGCATGCTTAACAGCATGGGTGCAAAGATTACGGGCGTGGGTTCTAACCTGCTTACTATTGAAGGGGTAAAAAAACTAGGCGGAACCAAACACCGTTTGTTGCCCGACATGATTGAGATTGGTTCTTTTATAGGACTTGCTGCGGTTACCCAATCTGATATTACGATTAAGAATGTGGCTTATGAAAAGCTCGGCATTATTCCTTCCGTATTTGAACGCTTAGGGATTAAATTAGAAAGAAGAGGCGAAGACCTTCATGTGCCTGCACAAGAGCATTATGAAATAGATACCTTTATTGATGGGTCTATACTTACCGTTGCTGATGCTCCATGGCCCGGCTTTACACCTGATTTAATAAGTATAGTTTTGGTTACTGCTATACAAGCAAGAGGTAATGTACTTATTCATCAGAAGATGTTTGAGAGCCGTTTGTTTTTTGTAGATAAACTGATTGATATGGGCGCACAAATTATTTTAAGCGACCCGCACCGTGCTGTTGTAATGGGCTTGGATAGAAGAACCCAATTGAAAGCCATTCAAATGGCATCACCCGATATACGCGCAGGTGTTTCTTTATTAATTGCTGCACTTAGTGCTAAGGGCAAGAGCACCATCTTTAACATTAACCAAATAGACAGGGGTTATCAGCATATTGATACCCGCCTGAATGCTATTGGTGCGGATATTGTAAGGAAGTAAAGGCTTCTATTCAAAACTTATAAGTAACTCAACCACCATTTTTCTTTGTGGTTCATTTTGTAGTCATCAAACTTTTTGCATAATGGATATAGGATAGCGATTACAAGATTGAGGGAAAAATCCATATTTATCCCTAAATAAGTATAAATAGGGTGGAAAAAATCTAAAATTACAATTATTTTAAAGTCAACCTTTGTACTACTCCTTATTTAAGGAGACTTGCGGATTTTAGAGAAAATGAAAATAAATGAAACTTTTTTTTAATTTTAGCGTATAAATAGCTGTTTTTAATTAAATCCTATATTGCATGACTACACTTTACGATAAAAAAGTACAAATTGGTTCATCAAACAACCCTGAAGGTGTTGTAGAGCACTTAGTAGTTGATGCCTGTGAACAAATGCATATTGGCGAAGAAAAATTCGGCAATATTTTGCTGGCTGTAAGCGAAGCAGTTGATAACGCTATTGTACACGGTAATAAAAATAACCCTGATAAAAACGTGGAGCTTGGCTATCATTCTTCTCAAGAAGAAATAACTTTTTCTGTAACTGACGAAGGAGAAGGGTTTAATGTTAATGCTATTACTGATCCTACTATACTTGAAAATCCTGAAAAATCAGGCAGAGGAATATTAATTATGAAGATGCTATCTGATAAACTACATTTTTTACCCGAAGAGAAAACGGTGTTACTTTCGTTTTATCTGAATTAGGAATTTGTGGCAATTAGTTTTCATACTTCTGTAAAAGTTAAAACTCCTTCTAAAAAGAAATTACGTACTTGGTTATCTTCTATTGCTTCTTTAGAAAAAAAGAAGCTCAAGGCTTTAGCGTACAACTTTTGTTCAGACAAAAAGCTGTTGCAAATCAATCAACAGTTTTTAAAGCATAATACATACACCGACATTATTACCTTTGATTATAGTGAGAAAAATTTTATTTTAGGAGAGATTTATATAAGTACTGAACGGGTTGCAGAAAATGCAATTAAAGAAAAAGTGTTATTTGAAGAAGAATTGATACGTGTTATTGCACACGGTTTATTACACCTTTGCGGATATAAAGATAAATCTGCCGCACATAAAAAAGCTATGCGTATAGCTGAAAAAAAAGCTATAAAAGCTTTTATGTCTATTAAGGATTAACTAACAGTTTAAATCCTTTACCATGCACATTTACTATTTCAACCTTTGTATCATGTTTTAGATACTTACGAAGTTTGGTTATATAAACATCCATACTGCGGCTGTTAAAATAATTATCATCATGCCAAATGGTTTTTAGCGCAAACGAACGATCTAAAACATCATTTTTATTGATGGCTAAAAGGCGAAGTAATTGTGCTTCTTTGGTGGTTAATTTCACATTTTCGATACCTCCTTTAAGTAATTGGGTTTCGGTATTAAACTTGTATTTGCCAATTGTAAACTCAGTTTGCGTATTCTCTAAAACCATTGCTTTCATACTACGGCGCATAATGGCTTGTATGCGAGCCAACAACTCCTCCATACTAAAGGGCTTTGTAATGTAGTCGTCTCCGCCTGCATTAAAACCTTCTATAGTGTCTTCTTTCATAGATTTTGCTGTCAGAAAGATAATGGGCACCTGCTTATTGCTTACTCTTATTTCTTTAGCAAGTGTAAATCCATCTTTTAAAGGCATCATCACATCCAGTAAACATAAATCGTAACTATGTTTACAAAACAAGTCAAAGCCTTCTTTGCCATTAACTGCAAGTGTTACAGAATATCCCTTTGCATGAAGATATTCTTCTAAAAGAAGTCCTAAATTAGGATCATCTTCCGCTAAAAGTATTTTTATTTTTTCGGTACTCATTGTTTTTATTTTTTATTAGATGGGTTTATATTCTCTACTTTAAAAGGAAGATACACTTTAAATCTGCTTCCTTTATTTAATTCACTTTCAACGGATATTTGTCCGCCATGTTTTACTACAATAGCTTTTACATAACTTAATCCAAGTCCAAAGCCCTTTATGTCATGTACATTTCCGGTTGATACCCGATAAAACTGATCAAATACTTTCTTTATATTCTCTTTACTTATACCTATGCCGTTGTCCTTAATTGAAAGCAAAACCCCTTGAAAACTATTCTCGGTACTGATAGTTATATCCGGTATTTCTTTAGAATACTTTAGTGCATTATCAAGCAAGTTAAAGATAATATTTGTAATATGCACTTTATCTGCGTAAATAATAGATTCCTTTGCGGCTAAATCTGCATTTAGCTTTCCATTTTTTTGATCAACCTGCAAATGTATTTTTTCTAATGCCGACTTTATTACTTCGTTTACATCAAACTCAGTTCGTTGAAGTTTAAAATCACCTTTATCTAAAATAGCAGTCTGTAAAATACTTTCCACTAAAACACCTAAGCGTTTGTTTTCATCTCGTATCATATTGGTGAAACGAGCTAATTTTTCAGGAGTTTTACTTACTGTGGCATCAGCAAGCATTTCTCCGGCAAGGGCAATAGTTGATATAGGGGTTTTAAATTCATGTGTCATATTACTGATAAAATCGTTTTTAATATCCGTATATTTCTTTTGTCTGCGAATAGTATTAATAGTATAGAAAAAGGCAATTACCAAAGAAAGAATGATAATAGCTGAAATAGAAAGAGTTAACCACATGGTTCTCAGCAAATAGTTTTGCTCATCAGGAAATTGAATGGTAAGATACAAAGGCGCAACAAAAACATTGTTGGGAGACAAATTAATTCTGAAAATGTGTCTATTCGGATCTAAGTTTATAAAACCATGTCTGCGGTAACGATTTGAATTTTGGGGTCTTCGGCGTGTACTTTCAGAGTTAGTATTTTGAATATTTTGAGGCGCTATATTATCTTCCTTTTGTGCAGCATGTATTCGCATGGTATAATTTGCATAAACGCCCTTTTGGTGCAATTCACCACGAAGCAAGGAATCTAAGGTAAGGGTATCTATACTTGGTTTATAATCCTTATAAATATTTATGCTGATAAGTTCATCAAACAAATCGTTAAACATGGCTGCTCGTTTGTCAACCAGTTCCGATTTCAGTTTTTCATAATCAGAAGCTGTATCGGCAAACTGTACCGGAAAATCAATCATATTATTAACCGAATCGCCATCATATTGGCGTTCTTTTATAGAACTAGTAATGACGCCATTGGAATCAATTGAAAACTCTTCTAATATTTTTATCTTTATTTTATCTTTATCTGTTGCCTGACCAGATTGTATTCGTTCAGCAATTCCGTGTTTGTATAATTTTATCTTCTTTTTTATTCTTGCGGCATTGGTCAGTTTTTCCAGTTTATCAACCACATTATCCATGGCTTCGTGTACATTCCTTCTAAACTCATCTTTCTTTAACTGTACGGCATTTTTAATCCAAAATAATTGCACGGCAACCAATGCCACAAGGGCTATGGATACAATAATTGATATAAAAGTCAAATTCTGACGAACCATCTGAATTTACAAAGGTATCTAACTGATTATCCCATCAAAGCGTTTAACTTTTTTTAACCGCCTACAACCTTATTTCAGGGTTACAAAGAGAGATTTTAACCTGTTTATATTTAAGATTTGTACGCCAACTGTATTTGTTTAAATTTGCGCCTCGTTTTAAATTAATTTCAAAATGAAAATATTAGTAGCCATAAGCAATGTACCTGATACAACCACTAAAATTACTTTTAGTGACGGCGACACAAAGTTTAATACAGCCGGTGTACAATTTATAATTAATCCCTATGATGAATGGTATGCTTTGGTGCGTGCCCTTGAGTTGAAAGAAGCCAGTAAAGCAACCTCGGTAACTTTGTTTCATGTTGGTTTGGTTGATAGCGATGCAACTATTCGTAAAGGATTAGCGCTTGGCGCAGACGATGCTGTGCGTGTAAATGCCGAAAGCCCTGATTCGTTTTTTGTGGCAGAACAAATTGCCAAGTATGCTAAAGAAAAAGCATACGATTTGATTTTGGTTGGTAAAGAAACCATCAACTACAATGGTTCTTCGGTTGGGGGTATGATTGGCGGGTTACTGGATTATTCTTTTATTTCATTAGCTACTAAATTAGAGTTAAACGGAAATACCGCTACTGTAGAACATGATATTGATGGCGGCATACAGATAGTTGAATGTGCTACCCCGTTGGTTATATCCTGCTCTAAAGGAATGGCAGAGCAACGTATACCCAACATGCGTGGTATTATGGCTGCCCGTACCAAACCTATTACAGTAGTTGAAGCAACTACAGATGCGCCGTTAACAAGCATTAAATCATTTGCTTTAAGTGCCGGAAGAACTACCTGCAAATATGTGGATGCAAACAATGTAGAAGAATTAGTGAGTTTGTTGCACAACGAAGCAAAGGTCATTTAAAGAATTGACGATTTTATGATTGACAATTTAGAGATTGAAATACAAGCACAAATAAACAAATTGTAAATAGAAAAGAACATGTCAGTATTAGTTTACGTAGAAATTGCAAAAGGAAAAGTAAAAAAGGCTTCGCTGGAAGCTGTTAATTATGCCACGCAAATTGCAACTCAATTAGGTACATCGGCTACAGCTATTGCTTTTAATGCAGACGTTGCTCAAACAGAAGAAATTGGTAAAGCAGGTGCTAAAAAAGTATTGTTGGTTAAAGGCGACCAATATAAGACCAATGATGCTGTTTATATAAGTGCTGCTGTTGAGCAGGCAGCAAAAGCAGAAGGTGCAAAAGTAATCATCACTTCTTTTGATGTTACAGGAAAATCCCTTGCACCACGATTATCGGCTAAGCTAAAAGCAGGCTTGGTTGCAGGCGCTGTTGATTACCCTGTTGTGAACGGGAATGCTTTAGAAGTGAAAAAGAATGTTTTCTCAGGAAAGGCTACTGCTATTTATAGCATCAACTCTGATGTGAAAATCATTTCCTTATTGCCTAACAGCTTCCCTGTTAAATTAACTGATAATAAAGCAGAGGTTGCTGATTTTGCTGTTGATTTAAATGGTATTACCTCTAAAGTTATAATAAAAGAAACCAAATCAACTGATACTGCCGGAATGATTCCTTTGCCTGAAGCAGAGCTTGTGGTATCTGCCGGGCGTGGTTTAAAAGGACCTGAAAACTGGGGTATTGTAGAAGATTTAGCTAAAGCTATTGGTGCTACTACCGCTTGTTCACGTCCAGTTGCTGATATGCACTGGCGTCCGCATCATGAGCATGTGGGGCAAACAGGTATTGCTATTCGTCCTAATTTGTATATTGCTATTGGAATTTCGGGTGCTATACAACACTTGGCAGGCGTTAACGGAAGCAAAACCATTGTGGTTATTAATACCGATAAAGAAGCTCCTTTCTTTAAATCTGCCGATTATGGCATTATAGGAGATGCCTTTGAGGTAGTTCCAAAGCTTACCGCAGCCATTAAAAAATTAAGGGCTAACAATTAATTTAGTATTAAAAAAGTTGTAAATTAGTTGGCTCTGTTCTGATGAAGAAAGTTAAGTTAGATATTGTAGGATTAAGTTATAGTCAAACTCAAACAGGTGCTTATGCTTTAGTGCTTGGCGAAGTAAGCGGAAAGCGCAGGTTACCAATTATTATAGGTGCATTCGAGGCTCAGGCAATAGCTATTGAGTTAGAGAAAATGACTCCCAGCCGACCTCTTACCCACGATTTATTTAAAACCTTTGCCGAGACTTTCAATATTAACGTTACCGAAGTTATCATCTACAATTTGGTAGAAGGTATATTTTACGCTAAGCTTATTTGCAACGATGCTACCCAACAGGATTATGAAATAGATGCCCGTACGAGCGATGCCATTGCACTTGCCGTTCGTTTTAATTGTCCTATTTATACCTACGAGTTTATCTTATCCAGTGCAGGTATTATTTTAGAAGACGAATCCTTACCCGAAGCTAAAGAAGGAGAACTTGCTGAAGAGGTGACGCAAAAAATTTCCGGCAGAGATGATAACGAATATCACAGCAAATCTACCGAAGAGCTTAAGACGCTTCTGCAAACTGCCCTTGAAGATGAGCAGTATGAGTTGGCTTCCAAAATACGTGATGAACTGAATCAACGTAAGCAATCCTAACTAACTGCTTACACGTTTAATAAACTGTAACCCAATTTGCTTTGCCAGTTATAATACCTAACATAAATAATTTCTTATACTGATGAGAAATATTTTTGTAACAGGTATAGGTACGGGGGTTGGTAAGACAGTTGTTTCTGCGGTATTGGTAGAAGCCCTTAAAGCAGATTACTGGAAACCGGTACAAACCGGCATGGAGTTCGGTACAGATTCTGAGAGGGTAAGGAAGTTAACAAGCAACTATCAATCTGTTTTCCACCCTGAAAGATATTGCTTTAAAGCCCCTGTTGCCCCTCACGCATCGGCAAAGGAAGAAAATACGAGTATTGATTTTGAAAGCATAAACCTACCTGAAACAAACAACACGCTTATTATAGAAGGAGCGGGTGGTTTGTTGGTTCCGCTAAACGAAAAATATTTTATGATTGACTTAATTACCAGGTTTAATGCGGAAGCCGTATTGGTAGTACAAAATTATTTAGGTAGTATCAATCATACACTACTTTCCATTGAAGCAATGAAAAGCAGGAATATAAATATACTTGGTATCGTAGTAAGTGGTACTGAGAATAAATCGTCGGAAGAAATTATCTTAGAATATAGTAAACTGAAATTGTTAGGACGCATACAAAGAGAAGGTACAATTACCCCAACCGTCATAAATAAATACACAGCACAGTTTTCTTCTATTTAAATGAGCACAGGTCTCTGGCAGGAAAAGGATTTGCATTTTGTATGGCATCCTTTTACACATCTTAAATATGCCGAAACACCTATTAACATTGTCCGTTCAGAAGGCTCTTATTATTTTGATGAGCAGGGTAATAAATACATTGATGGCATTTCTTCCTGGTGGGTTAACCTGCACGGACACTCACATCCTTATATTGCCAAAAAAGTATTTGAGCAGTTAAGCACCAATGCACATAGTATCTTTAGCGGTTTCACACACCCTGCAGCTATTGAGTTGGCAGAGCGTTTACTCAATCATCTTCCTGATAATTTAGCGAAAGTCTTTTATAGCGATAACGGTTCTACATCTGTTGAAGTGGCACTTAAAATGGCTTTGCAGTATTGGCATAATCAGGACAAAGCAAAAACAAACATCATAGCTTTTGAAAACGCTTATCATGGCGATACCTTTGGCAGCATGAGTGTGGGTGCGCGCAACGCCTTTAACAATGCCTTCTCTCCATTGTTGTTTGGTGTGCTTCGGTTACCTGTTCCTGATAATGAGAATATTGACGCCGTTAAACAAACTCTTCTCAACCATATTAAAGCAGGAAATGTTTGCGCTTTTATTTTCGAGCCGCTTGTTTTAGGTGCAGGTGGTTCTATGCAAATGTATGATGCCGCTTTGTTGGATGAACTACTCGCTATCTGCAAACAACATAACGTTATTACCGTTGCCGATGAGGTGATGACGGGCTTCGGGCGCACGGGCAAATTCTTTGCAACCGATTACCTCGGCAACAAACCCGATATTATTTGTTTGAGTAAAGGCATTACGGGTGGCGTTATGCCGCTTGGCGTTACCGCCTGCGCGCAATTTATATACGATGCTTATATTAGTGATGATAAACACAAAACGTTTTTCCACGGACATAGTTATACCGCCAACCCGACTGCCTGCGCAGCTGCCTTAGCCAGCATGGATTTGATGGAGAAACAAGAAACATGGAACAACATCCAACAGATTGCTGCTGCTCACACTTCTTTTAAAGAGGAGATTAAAACACATCCCAACATTATATCCGTAAGAAACTTAGGAACCATTATCGCCATAGAGATTAAAACCCCCGAAGAAAGTGGTTACCTCAACAACCTTGCCGAAAAAATATCAGCGTACTTTATTCAAAGAGGTATTCTGCTGCGCCCTTTGGGTAACGTGCTGTATATTCTTCCGCCCTATTGCATCTCGAAAACTGATTTGACTTATATTTATACCTGCATAGAAAACTTTTTAACTAAACACTAATTACTAATAAGCACCATCGCCTATTAGTAATATTCGTAATGCCGTTAATTGCATATTAGAGTAAAGATGAAGTTTATAAGAAAGCTCCTTAAAATAATTGGTCTTGTGCTTGTTTCTGTTGCGGTTTTATTATCGGTACTACCTTATTTCTTCTCTACCGAAACAAAAGAATTGAACCCAAATGAAAAGCCTTTTAGCAACAGTCATTTTATAAACACAAGCAAAACCCTTATACATTACCGTGTTTGGGTTCCGGCAGGTAAAGTAATGCACAAGGTGTTCTTAATACATGGGTTTTCAGGTTCTACTTTTTCATACAGAAACAATATAGATACGTTGGCTGGCTTGGGTGCCTTAGTTATTGCTATGGATTTGCCCGCCTTTGGTTTCAGCGATAAAAGTGATGCGGCAAACTATTCTTCTGATAATACGTTTGAGGCCATTAACAAAATCATTTCTTTATACGATACTGCTGGTATCGGGCAGTTTGTATTTGTGGGGCACTCCATGGGTGCTTCTGTAGCAAGTGTTTACGCGAGCAACTTTCCGAAACAAGTAAAGAAGCTGATATTAATAGACGGACTGCCTTTTGAGAACCAAAAAGGTGGGTGGTTTGCAAAGCGTTTGTTAAGTTACCCACCCTTGTTGCGCTGGGCTAATGTGCTTACTAAATATTACTTTGCCAAGCAAGATAAGTTTACAGTGTTGCTTTCTTCGGCTTATGCGCAACCGGCAGATAGCTTGTCGGCCAGTGGTTACTTGCTTCCTTTTACTTACAAAAACAGTGGCTCGGCTATACTTAAAATGGCTACCGCTAATAATACTAATGTCTCTTTTAATAAGGAAGCCTTTAAGAAAATCCCTTTGCTGATTATCTGGGGGAAGAATGATACATGGATACCTATTAAGGCACAAGAAAGCTTTATTAAAAACTATCCCGAAGCAAAAACCTGTGTGGTTGCCAACGCCGGGCATTGCCCGATGGAAACCAAAGCAAGTGAGGTGAATAAAGTAATGAAGCAGTTTATTTGGAATATCTATATCTAAACGTTGAAGCAATTATAAAAACAAATCTAACCGATGAACTTAAATAATAAAAAAGACGTTGTATTTCTCATATTAGCCGGCTTCTTTATAACCAATGCCATTGTTGCCGAATTAATAGGCGGTAAACTAATTATGTTTTTCGGTACGTTCACCCAAAGCGTGGGCATTGTGCTATGGCCTGTGGTGTTTATCCTTACCGATATTGTAAACGAATTCTTTGGGCAAAAAGGAGTAAGGCGGCTTTCTTATATAACGGTAGGGTTAATTGCGTTTACCTTTCTCTTCCTTTTCATTTGTATGAAAATACCCGCCATTCCTAACTCTCCGGTATCTGATGAGAGTTTTAAAAAAGTATTCGGACAATCTATGTACATTATGGTAGGTAGCATGGTGGCCTTCATTGTTTCTCAGTTGGTAGATAGTGGCATTTTCTGGATGCTGCGCCAACGTACGGGCAAAAAAATGATATGGCTGCGCTCTACCGGCAGCACTGTGGTTAGTCAGTTGGTAGATACTTTTATTGTGCAGTTTATTGCCTTTGTTATACCTGGTTG
>CAJCJB010000063.1 GCA_903970545.1 Candidatus Saccharimonadota bacterium
AAATATAAACGCACTACTAAACTGGTGGCCATTTCAGTTGCCATAAAAAACATATTAGAAAGCTTTGGGTTAAGAAACATTTCTGTAATACCGGATATAGCCATTGCTAAAACGCTGAACGAAGACCGCGCGAAAAAACTAATTCATTTCAGGGGTTGGCACAACAAAAAAATAATAGGTACAATGGCGGCTCTTGTTCCGCATAAAGACCCCGTTACGATGGTGCAGGCTATTTATCACTTATCGCAAATGCGGGATGATTTTATGTTTCTGCATTTTGGCGAAGGTGTTTTACAACATGAGGTTGAAAAAGAAATTGCCTGTTTAAATGTTAGCAGGTGGTATCATTTAATGGGACACATAGATGATGTAGAAGACTTCTTTTCTGTTTTTGATGTGTTTGTTATGAGTTCTCAGGAAGAGGGCTTGGGCAGCAGCGTGCTGGATGCTTTTTTATATAGAGTACCTGTGGTTACAACCAATGCAGGCGGCTTAAAAGAAGTGGTTGAGGGCAACGGTTTGGTTTGCGATGTAAAAGATGCAAAAGCAATTGCCTTTAGCATTAATGAGGTTTTAAATAATTCGGAATTAAAAAAGGATATTACGGATACCGCTTACGAAAATGTTATCGCTAATTATTCTCTTGAAACAATTACCAAGAGGTACGAAGAGGTTTTCGAGCGGCTAATAAAGTAATCTCACTTTTGTGATGATGAGAAGCCCATTAAAAAACAATAAAATTATTTCTTTATAAAAGCATCCCAACCTTGTGCAGTAAGTTCTATCGAAGAACTTGAGCGGGTAATCATATTGGCTCCACATGCTTTATCGGTTATATGCCCTATCACCGTAAAATCAGGATGGTTTTTTACTTTATCAAAATCCTTTTGGTTAATGGTAAACAGCAATTCATAATCTTCACCGCCGCTTAATGCGCAAATAGTAGGGTCTAATTTAAACTCATGTGCGCGGCCAACGGTCATGCTATCCATCGGTATTTTATCTTCGTATAAATTACAGCCTACATTTGATTGCTGACAGATATGCAATATCTCCGAAGCAAGTCCGTCGCTGATATCAATCATACTGGTTGGTTTAACATCTAAACTCTTTAACAAGGGAATAATGTCAACACGTGCTTCTGGTTTCAACTGGCGTTCTAAAATATAATCGTTGCCCTCTAAATCCGGCTGCACATTGGGATTTTCTTTATAAACAGCTTTTTCTCTTTCCAATATTTGTAAGCCCATATAGGCACCTCCCAAATCGCCGGTAACAACTAATAAATCTTTTTCTTGTGCACCGCTACGATAAACCACATCTGCTTTATCAGCTTCACCCAAAACACTTAAACCAATAACTAATCCGCTTAAAGAAGTAGTAGTATCTCCACCAACCAAATCAACTTTATATTTATCGCAAGCCATCAACATACCGCCGTAAAGTTCTTCAACTGCCTCAATAGAAAAACGATTTGATACTGCAATGCTTACTGTAATTTGTCTAGCGGTTCCATTCATGGCACATATATCCGATACGTTTACAGCAATGGCTTTATAACCCAAATGCTTTAGAGGAACATAGGTCAAATCAAAATGCACGCCTTCTACCAGCATATCGGTAGAGAGTAGAGTAAACTTTCCGCTTTGCTCTATAACGGCCGCATCATCGCCCACACCTTTAATAGTAGATGAGTTGTGAAGTGTAATATGTTCGGTAAGGTGTTTTATTAAGCCAAACTCGCCTAACTGAGATAGTTCTGTTCTGGTTGTGTTTTCAAACATATTACTTTAATTTAATGCAAACATTTTTTGGTTCTGTAAAAAAGTCGAAGGCTTCAAAGCCGCCTTCTCTGCCAACGCCAGATGATTTTACACCGCCAAACGGAGTGCGTAAATCGCGCAGTAACCAGCAGTTAATCCAAACAATACCTGCATGTATGTTTTGCGCCATGCGATGTGCCTTAGTTAAATCTTGTGTCCATACGGTTGATGCCAAGCCATACACGGTTGAGTTTGCCCACATCAACACTTCTTCTTCGGTATCAAAAGGCATAATGGTTACCACGGGTCCAAATATTTCTTCCTGATTGGTACGACGGTTATAGGATAGTCCTTCAATAATGGTAGGCTCTATATAATAACCTTCGCTAAACTCTCCTCCAATGTTTGCCTGTTTACCGCCGCATAAAACAGTGCCGCCTTCTTGTTTAGCAAGCTCTACATAGTTTAATACTTTTTCCATATGAGGTTTAGAAACAACAGCACCTACTTTTGTTTTATCATCAAGCGGAGCACCCACCATTAACTTCTTTGCTTGCTCAACAAAATCTTTTTTAAATTTATCGTAGATACTTTTCTCTACAAAAACGCGTGAACCACATAAACAAATTTGCCCTTGATTTTGAAAAGAAGAATGAATAGTAGTATGCAACATATTATCATAATCGCAATCGGCAAAAATTACGTTTGGGTTTTTACCACCTAACTCTAACGATAGTTTTTTAAACATAGGCGCCGCAATACTTGCAATGTGCGCACCTGTTTTTGTTCCGCCCGTAAAAGAAATAAGCGGCACTTCTTTATGAGCAACAATAGCATTACCAACCTTTCCGCCCAAGCCGTGTACAATATTCAGCACACCTCTTGGTAAGCCTGCTTCTATGCAAAGTTCAGAAAGTAAATAAGCGGTCATAGGTGTAACCTCACTTGGTTTGGCAACAACAGTACAACCCGCAGCCAGCGCAGGAGCAATTTTCCAGGTGAATAAATACAAAGGTAAATTCCATGGAGAGATACAACCCGCCACACCAACCGGTTGACGCAACGTGTAGTTAATAGCAGTATCTTCCATACTGTGGGTATGAGCTGCATAATGCAAAATGCCTGTGCCATAAAAATGGAAGTTAGCCGCAGCACGTGGTATATCAACGGTTTTGGCAAGCTTTAACGGTTTGCCGTTATCTATACTTTCGGCAAGAGCAAGCTTATTCAGATCTCTTTCAATAAGAGCAGCAATCTTTAAAAGGTATTTAGAACGAACATCTTTGGGAGTAACACTCCATGCAGGGAATGCCACTTTAGCTGCTGTAATGGCAAGTTCAACATCTTTCTCATCGCTATCAGGTATATAGGAATAAACTTTTCCGCGCGAGGGGTCTATATTATCTATATACTTTTTAGAAGCGAGTTCAACCAATTCTCCGTTAATATAGTTTTTGATGTGCAGCATGGTGTTCAAATTAGGGATGTAAAAATAAGGAAAATTAAAAGACTTGTTTAAGCCACAAGCAAATTATATACATCGCTTTTGGTGCGTTGTATGTTGCGTACAATAAACGGGTCGGGTAAATCAATCATTTCAACCAAATCAAACTGTTGACACTCTTTACTAAGCCCTTCAAAAATTAAGGTAAACTTATTACCGTTGGTAGCAAAGGTCCACTCGGGCGCAAAAGAAATATTAAAAGCCGTAAGTAGTTTAGCATGCCTGCCGCTTTCTTTTTCAATTAAAAACGTATTTGGCCAAATACGCACAGCCGATTCAGGGTTATACGTGCAATGTATAATGGTTTGACACTCCTCACTTTCAAGAGGTTTTGTTTTGGTCTTCTTTTTGGTTATTGTTATTTCTTCTGTTTCAAACATCGGGATACAAAATTAAACAAAACCTCTTGTCCAAACAATATAAGCAATATCCGCTACACCATTACTAAAGGAGTGATACCTGCTGTAATTAACGATACTATTATAGGCGGGTTATCTGAAATTAGTATTACCAACCTGGTAAGTGGTACTATATATGGTGTAAGAGAAGCGCTGATTTTACCTATACCACGTAAAAAAGGTGGTAGTACTAGTAGCACCGCTACTACAGTGGTGATATTAGGCTTGTGAGCCTCCCTACTTTGCCTACTTCATTATCTTATTTAAATTGTAGTGATGGTGGTGTTTTTCCATGCTCTCCCTTGAGTGGTAACCCACCCCTATCTGGTATTTTAACAAGCCTTCCTGCTTTACCTAATTCATTATCTTATTTAAATTGCAACTCAAATAACATAACCTGTTTTCAAACTTTTCCTAGTACAATTACTTATTTAAATATAGGATGTAATCTTTGCAATTGCTTACCAAATTATGTTGCAGGCCTGCAAAGCAATGAGGATGTGGTAAATAAAAGATTGGTTATTGTTAGGTAGTGTGTTGTCATTTCGAACGTAGAGAGAAATCTAACAACAAATTTCTCAGTCGTACCTCTTTCTAAATGACAAAAGAGATTACCCCCGTCTTTATACAAGTTCATCATCCCAATTAGCTAAGCTTTTCAACTACTTCTTTAAGTAAAGCAAGGGTGGTATCAATCTCAAGCTCGGTAGTATATTTACCTAAGCTAAAGCGGATAGAAGCATAGCAATCAGCTTCATTTAAACCCATTGCCTTTAAAACATGCGATGGTTGCGCTAAAGCCGATGTGCAGGCAGAACCCGCAGCCACACACAGTTTATGATTTACCTTAGCAATAATAGCATCTGCCTTACTACCACTAAAACAAATATTGGCGGTGTTGTATAAACGATGTCGGGTGCTGCCATTAATGCGCACTCCGTTTATATCTAATAAGTAATGCTCTAAGCGGGCTCTAAGCACAGATAGTTTGGT
>CAJCJB010000064.1 GCA_903970545.1 Candidatus Saccharimonadota bacterium
GCCAAACTATAAACGGCAAAACAACTATAGATGCAGGTGTCTTAAATGAAGGCGTTTATAACATCAGCATGAGTAGTAATGAAGGAGTGGTAAATAAAAGATTGGTTATTGTGAAATAACAACTAAAAATAAAAACCATGAAAACAAAAACAACATTATTTATCACTTGCCTGATAGCAGCAGTATTTAGTAAAGCACAAACCGACACGGTAAACATTTTCTACCCCGGATATACAAACTATTGTTGTACAGGTAATACAACACCATACTTTTGTTTTAATGATAACTCAGCTGGCTGTGGAAGCACGGCTTCAAGCAGTGCCAGTACATTTATAAATACGGTTCCGGCAGGTAATGTGATTACTCAAGTAGATGTTTATTATTATACGTTTAATTGCCCGGGCACTTCTGCTACGGGTATGCTAAATGGAATGCCGCTTTCTACTGCTTCGATACTTACTGGTTCATGTATGTGTGCAAATGATACTATGGGATGGTCAATTACGGCATCTTCTTCTAATGTGTATCCTTGCGGCATACCGGGTTATAATTATGGAACAGGAGCAACAGAAACTTTTTATGTTAGTTTTACAGGGGCGGTATGTATCAGTCAGGCTAGAATTGTTCTTACCTATACCACTGCATCCATAGGTACTACTCCAACCATTAGCATAACTGCTTCGCAAGATTCTGTATGTAGCGGAACAACAGTTACTTTAACTGCTAGTGGAGGTAATACGTATACATGGAACACAGGAGCAACTACTAACACCATAGCTGTATCACCTGTAAATAGCACTACCTATAATGTAGTAGGCATAAGTTCTACAGGTACTTGTCTAAATATGGCTACACAAGCCATACATGTGGAAAGCATTAATATACAAGCTACACAAAGTTTGGTTTGCGGTGGGCCAGCATCAGTTACTTTAACAGCAAGCGGAGCAAGCAACTATACTTGGATGCCAGGCGGGATGAATACACCTGCCATTACTGTTAGCCCGAGTATTACTACTGCATATACTGTAACAGCATCAACGGGTACTTGCATAGCTACACCGATAGTAACAACAATAACTGTAAATCCTTTACCTAGTGCAAGTGTCACCGTTTCTGGTGGACCACCTGTTTATACATTAACGGCTAATGCCTTGCCTGCTACCTATCAGTGGTTAAGCAATAATGGATATGGATGTTCAGGTGGTTACACACCTATTACAGGAGCTACTAATCAAACGTATACTACTGGTGGTGGAAACTATGCAGTAATCATCACTAAAAATAATTGTACAGATACAAGCGGTTGTTCTACTATTGCTCCATTGGGTATTGCTACTTTTATAAACAATACTCAAATATCAATATACCCCAACCCCAACAACGGTAATTTTATTATAGAAACAAGCACTGCAACAAAACAAACCGTAATGGTATATGATGTTAATGGTAAACTGGTACTAAGCCAAACTATAAACGGCAAAACAACTATAGATGCAGGTGTCTTAAATGAAGGCGTTTATAACATCAGCATGAGTAGTAATGAAGGAGTGGTAAATAAAAGATTGGTTATTGTGAAATAAAACATATTAGAATAAAAACGAATGAAGAAAATAATCGCATTGGTAGCTTTATCAATTAATTTGCTTGTTGGTTATAATGTTTTGGCACATAATGGTACAACCCCGCATCCTATGCAAAAACCATTCAGGTTAGACCCTTCTTTTAAAGAAGGTATTAACTATGTGGGTGGGCATGTTATTTTTAAAGTAAAAGAACAGTATAGAAACAGTTGTACGGTAAGTTATATTAATGAGCAAAAACTTACACCTGTATTAAACGCTTTAGGAGTTACTAATCTGGCTAAAATATATCCTACTGTAGAACCTCCTAAAGAAAAGTATAACAAGCTTGGTCAGGCTTATGCAGATTTGTCTCTTACCTACGAAATTGTTTATACCAATAAAATTCCGCTTGAAAAAGCCATTAATGCGCTTTTGGCAACTGGTTTATTTGATTATGCCGACCCACGTTACATACGCAAAACATCTATCTTTTATCCGAACGACCCTTATGCAAATTCTACCAGTGCTTATCAATATGATTATTTGAGTCGTATACAGGCATATAATGCCTGGGATACTTCACTTGGTGGTACACAAGGAGATACCAATGTAGTTATTGGAATTGTAGATTCGGGGACAGATTTAGCTCATCCTGATTTAGCTCCAAATGTTAAGTATAATTATAACGAACCTATTAATCTTATTGACGACGACGGAGACGGGTATGTTGATAATCGTTATGGATGGGATTTTGCAGGAGCAAATTACATGAATATTATGCCGGATAATGACCCACAAATTAATGGCCCTAATAATGTGCATGGTTCAGCAGTGTCAGGTGATGCAGCTGCTGCTACAAACAATGGTATTGGTTCGGCAGGTACAGGTTTTAAATGTAAATTTTTACCTATTAAATGTGCTGCTGATAATGATACACGTTCTGGTGGTGAAGGTTATATTATTACCGGAGACCAAGGCATACAATATGCTGCCGACCATGGTTGCAAGGTAATTAATTGTTCCTGGGGTGGTGCAGGTTATAGCAGCTACGAACAATCAATTATAACATACGCATCTATCAATAAAAATGCTGTGGTGGTGGTTGCTGCAGGTAATGATGGCGGTAACGAAATATCATATCCGGCAGGTTATAATTACGCCTTAGCGATTGCTGCTACCAACAGTACAAGTGATGTAATAGCTTCTTTTTCAAATTATAATTACGCAGTAGATTTATGTGCCCCCGGGGTTAACATTTATAATACCTATTACTCTCAGACATATAATTATTTAAGTGGCACATCTATGGCAACACCTATTACTTCAGGTGGTGTAGCTTTGGTGCTATCTCAATACCCCTCTTATACAGGCTTGCAAGCAGGGCAACGTATTGTTGCTACTACGGATAACAACTACTCAGTAAACTCATCTTCTTATGCGAACTTATTAGGTAGCGGTAGATTAAATTTATACAATGCGGTTACTTCTACAGTAGCTGCACAAAGTGAATCGGTTGTGTTTACAAATGATAGTATAACAAATCATGGAGATTTAATTTTTGTACAAGGTGATACTATATTTATCAGTGGCAGTTTTATTAATTATCTTAATCCAACTTCAAGTGCGGCTACTGCCAGTATTACTGCTATATCAGGGGCATCTTACGTTACCCCACTAAACACTTCTTTTCCTTTGGGGGTTATGGCAACCAATACATCTAAACTAAATACAGCTACGCCTTTTACGTTTAAGGTGGGTGCAGCACCACTTAATTCATCTGCCACATTTCAGGTTACAATTACTGATGTAACATACTCACATAGTTATTTTATAACCGTGCCTCTAAATCCAAATTATGTTAACATTACCGTTAATGATGTGTTTACTACTATTACCAGTAATGGTAAGATAGGATGGAACGAGGATAACCAAGTGGGTGGCTTAGGCTTTGCATATAACGGAGATAATTTACTGTTTGAAGGTGGTTTAATGATTGGTACTTCTACTACCACCATTTCTGATTGCATACGCGGAGCAAACAGTTCCGGTACATCCGATGCTGATTTTTCTGATATAGTTATAGCTCATAAGGTAATACCATCTGTGGTATCTCAATGCGATGCCAATGTTGAGTTTAATGATAGCCCCTCCCCTACTCCAATGAATTTATCGATTAGACAAAATGCGTATGCATGGTCATCACCCGGAAGTTTAAAGTTTGTTATTGTAGAGTACATTTTACACAATACGGGTTCATCTACTTTAAATGATTTATTTGCAGGTCTTTTTACCGATTGGGATATTAATGCCAATACATGGGATATGAACAGGTCTGCTTATGATTCATTTAGAGGATTAGGTTACTCATGGCGTACCGATTCTTCGAGTTTATTTGCCGGTGTGCGATTATTAACTACAACTGCTGCTCCTAATTTTTATGGAATTGATAATGTAGGCGATGGTGTTGGAGGGGTTAATATAACTACCAATTCAGGATTTAGTACGGCGCAAAAATACACTACCTTATCTACCATGCGTCCTTATGCCGGAGATTCTACTGCATCAGGAAATGATATTTGCAATGTAATGAGTTCAGGACCATTCACTATTCTTGCCGGCGATTCGGTAAAAGTTGCTTTTGCCATATTAGCTGGAGATAGCCTTAGTCAGTTGCAGGAAAGTTCTGATACTGCTTACTTGCGATATAATGGTTCCTTACCCGTAGGTACGGGTATTAGTCTGCTTAACCAATTTCAAGGCTTTCAGGTGTATCCTAATCCTGCCTCCAATACCTTAAACTTTATGCTTAGTTCTGCTCAAACTGAAAACTGCAACCTGTCTATTATAAATAATTTAGGACAAACAGTTAAGAATACATCAGCAACCATTCCTTCAAATACAGCTTATAAAGTTAGCTTTGATATAAGCGATTTACCGCCCGGTGCCTATATGTATAAAGTTGCTTCTGCTTCAGGAAAATCCAATACCGGAAAAATAATGATTACGCGTTAACTAACATTTACTCCAATGAAAACAATAAATAAGGTATTTCGGCTCTTAACTCTTTGTGGTATTGTTTTATTAAATACAACTTGTAAGAAGGATTTGTTTACTAAAATTACTTATGAAGGCTATGTATATAATTCCTCTAATCAACCACAGGCTGGAGTAATTATTGACTTAAAAGCATGTGGAGGAGGAACTGGGGATAAGCAACCTTACGGATGCCAAGATGCTTTAATTGAAATAGGCAGCTCAACTACGGATGCTTCAGGGCATTTTTATATCCACGCAAGAGCAGCAAGTACTGGTTGGTACTATCCTTTGTGGAATGGAGACTGGATTACTGGTTCTTCAAGTATGGGAATAGCTGGTAGCCAACTAAATCAAACACAATATACTATCATTCATATCTAAATACTCCCTATAAAATCTACCAGCAACCTAAACACTTCCTTATATTTAGTTAGTGGAAGTGTTTGCGGTTTATCATACACATCATGATAAGCTTTGATGCCCCCCATCGTATAAATAAAAAACGAAGGAACTCCTTTTTCTGTAAACCAATAATGATCGCTGTTTTGAGCTTTACCTCTGGGCTTTACTAAAGTCAGGTAATGTTTCTCTGCATTTATTTGTTTAAGTGCATCAAAGCGGGTTTTAAATTCGGTGGCATTAACAACGGTAATACCTTCATCACCTGTACCTAATAAATCAAGGTTAATAAGGAACTTTATCTTGCTCAACTCAAAAACGGGATGCTCGGTAAAGTATTTAGAGCCAATCAAACCTGCTTCCTCGCCTGCAAAAAATACAAATACGGTTTTGTATTTAGGGGGATGCTGGCTATAATACTTTACCAAATTAAGCAACATGCTAACCCCGCTGGCATTATCGTTAGCCCCCGGAAAATATGTTTTACTTCCCATCATACCAAGGTGGTCGTAATGGGCAGTAAGCATAATTACGGTATCGTTATTTAAAGCCGTTCCGTTTATATAGGCGCAAATGTTTTTGCAGATATATTTGTTCAATAGTTTATTTTCTATGTTTACTTCAGCAGTTTTTATATCTGTATAATTGTTATTATTCAGCAATTCAACGGCACAATACTCAGCAGCATTGGTTGAAACACTAAAGGTTAATTTACGCTTTAATACCAATGCAAGCATCCTTCCTTTATCAGTACCAATATAAGTAATGCTATCTTTTTTCTCTATGTTAAATTTTCCTTTTAAGCCTGCACTTTCATCACTCGCTATAAAATCAATACCCGGCTTTAGGGCTTTACCATTTATCTTCACGCTCATTTTTCCGGGAAAAGTATTTACATTCATATCAAACCACTGATAATAACCTGTGCTAAAAAGTTGCTCTGCTTTAAACCTCTTTAATTCTCCTGTAATAAATTTAGCGGCAACATCTAATCCGTTGTTTACATAACCGCGTCCGGCAAATTGTTTAGAGCAAAGTGTATTTATCACTTTACGGGCATATAAACTATCCTGTGCCTTTAAAAAGAAAGTTGAAAGTAATAAGTGAAAAGTAAAAAGAGATAGCTTGTAATTCATCCCTTAAAAGTAATAAGATAAATGTTTTAAAACCACTTGCAGAAAAAAATATATAGATTTAAACCTTGTAAAAGCAATGAAGTTAGCACACACCGTTAAAAGTAAATTAAAGGATAATCTCCGTTTCCGAATAGTTCTAATCTTGTGCTGCATATTATTTATTGTTTTAAGAGTACCTGATTTGCTCTTAAACCCTCGTTTATGGGCAGAAGAAGGAGTAATATTTTATGCTTTTGCACTCCATCATTCTTTATGGGATATTTTTACTACGGCGCATGTGGGGTATTTAACCTTGTTTAATAGTATCATTAGCGCCCTGCAAGCAAAAGTATTTTCAGTAGAAAATGCGGTTATAATCTCTACATATTTAGGTCTTTTGGTACAAATTATTCCAGTGTATATTATTGTTTTTACAAACAATAAATTTTGGGATAACCCTTTAAAGAAGATCGTTTGTACGCTTATTGTTATTGTTTCAATGGCTCCTGAATTATATTTAAATACAACCAATTCTCATTTTATATTCGGTCTTATAACCTTTCTCATTATGATAGTTTCTGCACTTCAATTATCTGTTATACAAAAGCATTTATTCAGAATACTTTTATTTATTGGTGGTTTAACGGGCCCCGCTTCTATATTTCTCTCCCCCATGTTTCTGTTAAAAGCGTATCGTGAAAGAAGTAAAGAAAAATATATTCAGGCAGGTATTATAAGCATTTGTGCAATTATTCAGGCAATGGTTATCCTATATGCTATATTATATAACAATACCTACCACAGGCTTTCTAACTATAATTTTGGACGTACCATGTTTGCTTTTTTTGGAGATAACTTTTCTATGTTTCCGCACGATTATGGCTCTTATGCTAATCCTACTTTGTTTTATGTATGTCTTTTTTTAGGAATACTAATGAGTTTCTTCTATCTCTATCTTTTTATAAAAAACAGAAGGAATAATGAATACCTGATTCCTTTACTAAGCTTTATACTTGTTGCTGTTTTTTCAACTTTGGGTTCTTTAGATATGGCAGGCTCTCCCAGATATGCCTACATTCCAACCTGCATTTTATTAATGGTAATTGTTTCGGAAGCATTTGATGGGAGGTTAAATAAAAAGATATATACATATATAACTATTGCTATTTTAATGTATTCTTTAGTGGTAAATCTATACTACTACAAATCAGCAATGAAATCGGTTTATTCAACAAGTTTTCCGAAATGGAAAGAAGAAGTAGCTAAATGGCGGGCTGATTCTACATACAATCCCAAAGTACATCCTGCAGATGATAGAGGGCTATGTGTTAAGTTATAATTTATAAAACTACTCCCTTATTTAAACACATTATTCTTGTTTTCTTTTGCAGAAACAATTTCTTTATGCACCCCAACAGGCAGTATATCGAAATACCAAAAACCTTTGGTGCTTACTTTAGCTTTTTTTGGCGTTGAGGATGGAACAGGACAAACATCATCTTTTTTATCTAAGGTATTACTGATAAATTTTACTTCAAGCGGTTTATAAATTTTCTCTCCGGCTTCGAAATTTATTTTGTGCTTAAACAAAGGCCCATCATAACAATAGGTATGAAACTCACCATTCTCGCCACAAGGGTCAACGTTGGCAGGCAGGTCTTCAATAAATAAACCATCCACTTCTTTGCCCACCCAGTCTTCTCCCAAGTATCCATCGTTAACACAGCAGGTAATAGTTTTAAAACCCTGATGCAAAAAATCTAAAATAAGATACGATGTATCCATCTTCCATAAAGGGAAAACAGCCTTCATACCCACCTTTGCCAAATTATTTTCACGATACGTTCTTAAATCTTCTAAAAAAATATCACCAAAAATAACACGCTCAATTCCTTCTGCTTTTGCTTTAAGAAGCATAGCTTCCATTTTCTTTTCGTACTCATCATAAGTGCCCTCGCTTGTCCAAACTTTTAAACTTGGAATACCGATAGATGCCGCCTGTGCATCCAGCATCTCTTCTCTAACCCCATGCATAGAAACCCGTTTAAAGGTTTCGTTAAGTGTGGTAAGCAAATACTTTACATCAAACTGCTGTTCGGATAAAACTTTGTGCAGACAATAAGCCGAATCCTTACCTCCACTCCAACAAAATATAGCTTTTGGTTTTTCTGTGCCCATATAGGTGATTGATTACTTGTGAATGCAAAGCTATATTATTTATATTTGAAGATAAATGCCCATTATGCGCTTTCTATCTTTTTGTTTATTTCTTCTACTATTTGTTTCGGCACGCGGGCAAACTAACGGAGATACTTTATCGGGTATGGATGTTTTATACCAACAATCTTTGCAGCAAAATAAACACAAGGCAGATTCTCTCAAAGCAGATTCTACTTATATAGCCCATCATAGGTTTGGTTGTGCGATATATGGTGGAATTGGAACGGGTGGAAATAGTTATTATAATGGAATTGCTTATGGCACTGGAGCAAGCGTTCATTATAAAATGCATACTATAAATATGTATGCAACGCTTGCAACAAAATCTGAAATAATTCTTGGTCAAAATGATAAAAGCACTGTTTTAAATAGCAATAACTATGGTTTTATGTATGGCTTAGGTGCATATGGTAAACACTTCTCAGCGTCAGGTGGTATAGGAATCGGATATAATAAAACAAACATGGTTTTAAGTTCGGGGTTTCATTTAGACCCTAAACTAAATGAGAATGTGCCAACTCTTATCAATGTCAACTATTCTAAAGTTGGTGCTTGCATTGGTGTACAAGCAACAGTAGGCGGTAAATTTATCAGATTAACAACACAGTTTTATGTAAACATATCAAACACCATTACCAATTATACTATTTTAGGAGGGCTTGTTATGGTAATTAAGTAAGGCTTCAAATAAGAATTGCTTCCTACAACCGTTCATTCATCTCACAATTTTCCGTGTTTAGGCTGCAAGGCAGTATATTTTATTAGCAGTAATATTCTTTAAGTTCGCATTCTAAAACACTGCTATTTTACTTTGATAACTTAGTTTATCACAATGACAGTCATGACTATTGTCGTGATAGTCATAACTATTACAATTATAGTCATGACTATTATTACTACAGTCTTAACCATTACTATAATAGTCTTAACTTTTATAATGTAAGTCTTGACTAATAGAACAATAGTCTTAACTACTATCATGATAGTCTGCACTATTATAATGATAGTCTTGACCATTATTTTAATAGTCATGACTATTATTACGAAATAAATGCTTTATCGGATTAAATACTGTATCTTCCGTATTTTACATTTAACTTAAACCACCATGCCAGACCGCTCTATTGTGCCACGCAGCATTAAGGGATTCAACCGCTACATCAATCAGACTAATACTTTGCTTGTAGCAGGCACCCCCGAAAATTATACGCGTTATAACTGGACTAACGATAACCTTACTACGTGGCAGGATTTTGAAAATGCGTGGTTGTCGCTATACATACAGTACAGAAACAAAGCTACTTACACTACCGCTTGTAAAAACGATTTGTTGGCTATAATTTCAAATGCTATTATCTATGCGAATGAAAACCGCTTGATTCTACTGGTGAAAGCCAGCAAGAATTTATCTGCTTCAGAATGCGCTACCTTTAATATACCTATTAGTTACGCAAAGATTATATTGGAAGTTCAGCATGCCGATACTTCGGGTAACAAAACCAAGGCTACTTCAGAGGGTGTGTTTCCGCACCTTGACCCCAAAGCAGGAGGCTCGGTGCATGTGCAGGGTTTTACCGAAACTACCCATGTTGGGCGCGCACGCAAACTGGATGGCTATGATTTGTTGGAATACGCGGCAGCAGTTTTTTATTCGGGTACCGATAGTTTGCCCACCTCTGCCGATGACCTGCGGCTTACTATTGCGCACAGCAGCAAAGCAAGTTTTATTTTGCAAACGGCTGCCATGCTAAGCAACTTACCTGTTTTGGCACCCGGCGTGGTTGCTCCTGCTAAAATCTTAGTTATTTTTTTTAGATGGGCAAAAAGTAAACACCCTACTTTAAACGGACCCTGGTGCGGAGCTTTTACTACGGTTTTGTTGTAGGTAAGCGTTGTTGCAAGGAAGTACGCGCATGTCATTGCGAGCGAAGCGTGGCAATCTGCCTCTTAAAACCTTTGGGCGGGTTCTTTTTATAAGTTTTTTTAACTTAAAATGCTTAGCAGCGTATTCTTTGATGTAATACATTTGCCGGAACTAAACAAAAAGAAATTCATGAACAAAGTATTTATTAAAACGGCTGGATTATTATCAATAGTATGTATAATGATGATAACATCATGTAAACATAGCTATAGCGGTCACCGTGGGGGCACTACGGGTGCAACTGGTCCTGCGGGTCCAAGTTTGACAGGTAATTTAGAAGGCGTATTATTTTTATATGATGATGGTGGTAATAAGATTCTATCTGCCGCTGCCCTAACCGGCGATACGATAATGCTTATAAACAACAGTTCGGGTACTGTATTAACTACTACCACCAGCAGCACAGGCAGCTATACTTTTACCGGCATTAGCACAGGCACTTATAGCATGACGGCTATGAAACATGGTTATGGAACGGTTAATGCTTACGGCATACAGTTTGCAGGCGGAGGAAATGATTATAAGAATTTTAGCTTGGCGCAAATACCTACTACTAGTGTTACTACAATATCTGTTTCCACTTCTACTGCAGGTGTAACTGTTACAGGAACTGCACCTGCAAATGTTGGAATTGGTTCTTTAGCAACAAGTGATATAATTGTATACGTTTCTTTACCCAATAATACTTCTGTAAGTAGTGTCCCAAGTAATTATTCGGTTTATTCTACATGTGCTATAAATAGCTCAAACACTACATTTAATTGTAGTTTTACTATTACCAATTTAAATCAATTAGGATTTACAAGTGGCAATACTGTTTATTTTGCAGCTTATGTTGTTGGTTTAAATGGTTCCAGTTATATAGACCCAACTACTGGGTTAACTGTTTATACCGCAATTAGCAGCACACCTGTAATGTCATCTTGTATTGTGCCTTAAAACCTCCTCGCGGTTTCTCTTTCAATATCCTTCTTCTTAATATCCTCACGCTTATCGTATGCTTTCTTTCCTTTGGCAATGCCAATCTCTAATTTGGCATATCCGTTCTTGCTAATAAACATTCTAAGCGGTATAATAGATATGCCTTGGTCTTTAAGCTTGCGTTCAATTTTGTTTATCTCAATCTTGTTTAATAAAAGCTTACGCTCGCGCATAGGAGCATGATTGTAAAAAGAACCTTTCTCATATTCCGTTATATGCAGGTTTCTTATAAATACTTCTCCATTTTTTAAATAACAATAACTATCTGCTAAAGAAACCTTAGCCTCTCGTATAGATTTAATTTCGGTACCGGTAAGCACCATGCCTGCCACAAACTTATCCGAAAAAGAATAATCAAATGTGGCTCTTCGGTTCTGTATATTAATGTTGGAGGCATCTACGCTCATTCTACAAAATTACATATTAAACCGTACATTTGTTAGCTGTATGCCTATACTTAGACCTGCTACCCCTGAAGACTTTACTACAATTGAAAAGCTTGCCCGCAGCATTTGGCATAAACACTACATACCCATTGTAGGCGAAGCACAGGTAAACTATATGCTTGATACCATGTATGCGCAATCAGCTTTAGAAAATCAACAGCAAGAAGGACAGCAATTTTACCTGATTGTGAATAATGAAAAGGAGGTCGGATTTATTTCTATAAGCACAGCCGACAATAAAAACCTGATGCTGCATAAATTTTATATTCTTCAGGAAAAACAAAATACAGGTTTAGGTA
>CAJCJB010000065.1 GCA_903970545.1 Candidatus Saccharimonadota bacterium
GTTTTATCAATCATCGTTGCTTTGGGCGGCATATCTTATTTCTTTCCCAAAGAAGGTATAACGGTATTAGGGCAAAAGATATCCTTCCCTAATTTAATGACTTATTTTTCCCTTTCTGAAAACAAAAAAACCGACATCTCTCAAATAGTTGCGTTGGCAGATGCCGAAGATAAACTAAGTGATGGCGATACAAGCAAAGCTTCTGTAAAACAAGATACAGCAGCCAAAAAAGAAATTAATTATCTCGAAGTAAACGACCCTTCTATTAAACTTATTACCAGCATTCAGTATAAAGATTCTGCCAAAACCTCTCTCTACAATTTCTTTGAATCATTGGCTGCTGTTTTATCTGATGATAAAAGCATACGTATTCTGCACTACGGCGACTCGCAAATAGAAGGAGACCGCATTACCGATTACCTCCGTCAAAAACTGCAAATGCATTTTGGTGGTAAAGGTCCGGGTATTGTGGCTGCTATGCCCATAACACAATGTGTAGGTCTCCGACAAACCTACAGCGATAATTGGGATAGGTACAGCATTTTTACCGCAAAAGATAGCCGAGTAAAACATAGCGATTATGGTGTGGCAGCAGGCTTTTGTAGGTATTGTAATTACAACGATACAAACACGGTTAAGAACGCTTGGCTAAAAATTAAAACCACCAATGCTGCCGGAGAAAGATTTGCTGCTTACAACAAGGTGCAATTATTCTATGCAGCATCACGCAAAAAAACGCAAGTACAGTTTTATGAAAACGACTTACTTAAAAAAACAGACACGCTTTCAACCAGAGGTAACTTTAACATCACCCAGTTTAATTTAGCACAAGCACCAAATACTTTCGAAATAAAATTTGAAGGAAAGGACAGCCCTGATATTTTTGGTTTGAACTTAGAAGGCAATGATGGTGGGGTTATGGTTGATAATTTTGGCTTGCGTGGCAGTTCGGGTACGTTCTTTAACCAACTTAATTTACAACATCTTAAATTATTTTACGATTACCTCAATGTTAAACTAATCATACTTCAATTCGGTGGAAACACCATTCCTAATATCCTTGATGATAAGATGGCGGCAAACTTCGGTGAGTTTCTCCGCGCACAAATTAATTCGATAAGAAAGATTGCCCCCAATGTAAGTATATTGGTTATTGGTCCCGCCGATATGAGCGTAAAAGAAGAAGAAAATTATGTAACGCATCCTCAACTGGAAAATGTACGCAATGCCATACGGCTGGCAGCCTTTCAAACCAACTGTGCTTTTTTTGATATGTATGATTGTATGGGTGGCAAAAACAGTATGGTTAGCTGGGTTGACCAAGGCATAGCCGCTACCGATTATATACACTTTAGTCCTGTCGGGGCGAGGAAGATTGCCGTGCTTTTATACAGCGCTTTGATGAATGATTATAACAATTTTATAAAGAAGAAAAACAAAAGCTTATGATAATGACGAAGAGCCGCAGATTGCACAGATTAATACAGATAATATTTATCATATTCTCCCCTCTCTTTTGGAGAGGGGTTGGGGGTGAGGCTTTCGCTCAAACAGAAGAACCTAAATACCCCTTTATAAATTATGGAGCCAACAAAATGGTTTTCTCTAAAGACAGTAGCTCTATGCTTGGCTTTTATAAAAAACTGAATGCTTTTATAAACGGAAAAGAAAACGAGGTACGAATTATACATATAGGGGGAAGTCATGTACAGGGCGGTATGTGGGGAGATGAACTTATTGCTGATTTTCAGAACATAAACAAAACCAAAGGAAGTGGGTTCTTTGCGTTTCCTTTTAAGATTATAAAAACAAATTCTCCTCCTTATTTCACCAGTTTCTCCAATGGTCATTGGAAGGGTTGCCGAACAGCTTTAGTAAAAAACAGCTGCCCGAATGTTGGTATGGCTCAAATAACTGCTACAAGTAATGATAGCGCAAATTATTTCGGGATGAAAGTATTGGAGAATCCGCATCACAAAAACTTTAATGTAATAAGAGTATACCACAACTTTAATAAAAGTTTTTCCTTCAGTATTAAAACAAATATCAAAGCAACCCGTAAAGATTTTGAAGATAAAGGCTACACACAATTTACTTTAGAAACTCCTGTTGATTCCATTGTATTTGAATTGCATCGGAATGATACCATACAAAGAGATTTTATTCTATATGGCTTTGATGCTCGTAATATTGATGAACCCGGTGTGTATTATGCTGCATTAGGTGCTAATGGTGCATCCACACAATCGGTATTGCGGTGCAGTAAGTTGGCACAACAATTAAAAACATTGCAACCCGATTTGGTAATTCTTTCTCTGGGTGTTAATGATGTGCAGGGCAAAGTATTTTCGTCTGAAGATTATATAGCGCATTATGATTCTATTGTGGCGCGCATACGCGAGGCTTCTCCCAGCTGTGCTATTTTGTTTACCACCATTACCGATAACTACGTGCGCAAAAAAGGACCCAACAAAAAAAGCGAATCGGTTGAACAATGTATTTATAAACTGGTTGAAAAACACAACGCCGCCCTATGGGATATGTTTGCCGTAATGGGTGGTTATAAAAGCATTGTCAAATGGCTGCAGGTTGGCTTAGCGCGCAAAGATAAGGTACACTTTACCGCCAAAGGCTATCACCTGTTTGCCGACCTGATGTTTGATGCCATGATGCGGAGTTATAAGTATAATTATAAGAGTTAAAAAGAAAAAGCCTCACATTACTGCAAGGCTCTTACTATTACATTCTGTTTATTACTTATTTCTTTTTAGGACCTAATATCATAATCATACGTTTACCATCTAACTGAGGCATTTGTTCGGGTTTACCAAACTCTTCCAACTCACTGGCAAAACGTAATAGTAATATTTCACCTTGTTGTTTAAAGGCAATTTCTCTACCTCTAAAGAATACAAAGGCTTTTACTTTAAAACCATCTTTTAAAAACTCGATAGCATGGTTCTTCTTAAAGTTGTAATCGTGGTCATCGGTATGCGGACCAAAACGTATTTCTTTAACAACAACTTTGCTGGCTTTTGATTTTGTTTCTTTTAGTTTCTTTTTGAGTTCGTATAGAAACTTTTTATAATCAATGATTTTGCAAACGGGGGGAACAATCTGAGGAGCAATTTCAACAAGGTCTAACTCTTGTTCTCTTGCCATTTCAAGGGCTTTTTGTATGGGATAAACACCTGCTTCAATTCCATCGCCTACTACACGTACTTCGGCAGCGGTAATTCTTTCATTAATGCGATGCGCATCTTCTTTTTTAATCGGACCTCTATTATAAGCGGGTCTGTTATTGGTTGGTTTTTTAAATGCCGGTCTATATGCTCCGGGTTTGTTTGCTGGTGCTGCGATTTTTACCTCCTGTTTTAGTTTATACTTTTTTATTTTACTTCTTCTACTATTTCTTTCTTAAAATCGTTTTCGATTTCATTCTTTATGATGTTGGCAAATTCATCAATGCTGAATATACCTTCATCTCCCTTGCCGTGCTTACGAACGGCTACTTTTTTATCCCTCGCTTCTTTTTCTCCTACAATAAGCATGTAAGGAATCTTCTTCATTTCATTATCGCGTATCTTCCTTCCAATCTTTTCATCGCGATCATCAACGAAGCCACGAATATCGGAATTATTTAATAATTGCAAAACTTCGTGGGCGTAGTCGTTAAAGCGTTCGCTAATAGGAAGAATAGCAATCTGGTCGGGTGTTAACCAAAGCGGGAAATTACCACCGCAATGTTCTATAAGCACAGCAATAAATCTTTCTAAGGAACCAAAAGGTGCGCGATGTATCATCACAGGGCGGTGCTTTTGGTTATCGCTGCCGGTATATTC
>CAJCJB010000066.1 GCA_903970545.1 Candidatus Saccharimonadota bacterium
GAGTAAAATATGGCAATCTGGGGGATATGCTGAAAAGCAACGCTTACAATATTATCTGTTTCCGAAGGGTATTCGATATAACCGCAAAAGTGATACAGTTCGAACAGAAAAACTAAATCCGCTATTCCTTTGGATTGCCCGTCAGCAGCAGG
This sequence comes from Candidatus Saccharimonadota bacterium, assembly GCA_903970545.1. Taxonomy (GTDB): domain Bacteria; phylum Bacteroidota; class Bacteroidia; order B-17B0; family Aurantibacillaceae; genus PALSA-968. Next base: position 153 of record CAJCJB010000066.1, read on the forward strand.
AAGTGGGCGAAAATAAAAACGGCATACCTGAACTTAATCTCAGCTATGCCGCTTTGGTGGACCCGGAGGGATTCGAACCCTCGTCCAAACAAGGAATAAAAAAGCTTTCTACATGTTTAGTGTAAGTTTAATTGTAGGCTAGTGGCAGGAACTTACTCAATCCAACCACAAACTTAGTTGCTGATATTGTTTTAGTTAGCAACATTACCAAAACAACTTGCTATTTTATGATGCAACATCCCACTCGCTAAGCAAAGGCGCTAGCAGGGTTGCAAAGGCTGAATTAGCTGAGCTAATTAAGCAGCCATGGCGTAGTTATTTTCGCCAATTGAAATTTTGAGAATTAGGTTTTAGGTGTCATGTTCACAACACACCACATGCTTACAATACTACTGCTCTCGCTGTCAAAACCGGTCGGGCCCATAAATCAAAGAACAATGCAAAGATACATAAAATTAAGCCCTTATATTTGCCCAAATTTTGTAATATGAGTAAAATAAAAATAGGCGTTCTGCGCGAAGAAAAAACTCCGGCTGATTTACGCGTACCACTTACACCCCTTATTTGTGCAGAGCTTACCAAACAATATCCTAACTCAGAAATATACGTGCAACCAAGCCCCATACGTTGCTACCATGATAGTGAGTATACCGCTTTTGGTGTTACGCTTAAAGAAGATATATCAGATTGTGATATACTGATGGGCGTAAAAGAAGTACCTGCTGATAAACTTATTCCAAATAAGAAATACTTTTTCTTTTCGCATACTATAAAGAAGCAGCCTCACAATAGTAAACTTATGCATGCTTTAATTGCAAAGCATATAGAGATGATAGATTATGAAACCCTGACCGATAAACACAATAACCGCATTATTGGTTTCGGGCGTTATGCCGGTGTGGTGGGTGCTTACAACGGTATTTTGGGTTATGGCTTGAAGTACGATTTGTTTCGTTTGCACCCTGCGCATAAATGCAGAGACAGAGCCGAGATGGAAGAAGAACTAAAGCGCGTAAAGCTTCCTAACATTAAAATTGCACTTACCGGTGGCGGACGGGTTGCCAATGGTGCTATTGAAACATTATCTGCCCTGCGCATACGCAAGGTAACACCCGAAGAGTTTTTAATGAGTTCTTTTCGCGAGCCTGTGTATTGTCAGCTAAACCCTAAAGACTATGTTGAGCGCGAGGGCGACCATAACTTTGATTTGCACGATTTCTTTAAACACCCCGAACATTTTACCAGCAAGTTTGCACCTTATACCAAAGAGACTGATTTGTTTATCTCGGCACATTACTGGGACCCCCGCTCGCCCAAGATGTTTACTACCGATGATATTAAAGCACCCGATTTTCATATAAGCGTAATTGCCGATATTACCTGCGATATTAATGGCTCGGTGCCAACTACTATACGCGCCAGCACTATTGATAAGCCTTTTTATGGGTATAACATGAAAACCGACAAAGAAGATTTGGCTTTTACCAAAGATACCATTTGCATCATGGCGGTAGATAACCTGCCTTGCGAATTGCCGCGAGATAGTAGCGATGACTTTGGAAAAGATTTGCAAGAGCGCGTAATACCCCATTTGCTGCACCACGATACCGATAGCGTTATTGAGCGAGCTACTATATGCAAACACGGTAAACTAATGCCTGCTTTTGATTATTTAAAAGATTACGCGTATTAGTTGGGGCGTTCCGGCGCGTTGTCATTTCGACCGAAGAGAGAAATCTATCGCGCCGGCGGGCTTTGCACTACAATCTTTGCTCCCTCTCCTCTTAGGAGAGGGTTGGGGTGAGGTCGCAAAAGGATTTTCGTTGCAATCCCTAACGTAAGTTGTTTCTTCACTTCTTCGAATATATAGCATCCATATATTTAATGTATTCTTCTTCTGTATCAAGCCCAACACTTTTTCTCCTCTCATTTAGTTTTTCAGGCTCTATTACAGGTCTTGGCTCACGGCAATTTTTATCACTATTCCACTGTACTTGTGTTCCATATATTTGTAATTCTCTCATATTACATTTAACCCTATCAATTAAATAGGCATAATCTTTCCAAGAGGCTTTACCTTTTTCAGCTTCTATTTTCATAGCCTTTAGCACACTATCCTGAAAAGTTGGATCTTGGTCTTGATGCTGAACTAAATACCAAAAATCATGAGAACCATTTTTACCAACCAAATCGTAATTTGGAAATCCATGCTTAAGAAATATTTTTCTTAATTCAGGGTAATGTGCAATATCAGATAGCCATACATTTTTTGAAATTTCATCCCAACTAATAGAATCTTTTGGTATTTCATTCCGCGTATATTTTGTCAAAAGATTTCTCCATTTTTGGTCTTCTTTTGCCATACTATCAATATGGGAAGCAAGTTTTTTGTCAATTTTTTCTTCGGCAGCAAGTATAGAATCTTGATTGCTTTTTATTTTTATAATTAAAGGTTTCCATCTATTATTATTGTACAGTGATTTAAAACTTTCTTCATTTATTACGCGCTGATAATCTGAATAAGCAATTCTAAAAGTAATTCTTTCTAAATTAAAAATAGCACTATCAGGATACCCAGCAAGAGCCCATGCACAAGCTGCTTTATATCTATCTTCTTGTAATCCTTTCCATCCCATAGTTTGGAATGCTTGAGAATAAGTGAAAGCAGATTCTTTATAATTATTAGTTTTACACAAAGAGTCTGCCTTTTTTACTAAACTATGATATGTTGGTGAGACAGATTGCCCATAAAAGCTAATACTTAATAAGGATAAGAGTATTATAAGGTATCTCATTTCTTCTCAAATATACAAAACATCCCGTCCCTATAATATAAAGTAAAAAGCCACATTTCCTAATGCAAACTATTAACCATAGTTTATAACTAAATACCCTGCAAGCCTTTGTTAATAAGCCATTATTAGCTAACTTTACTATGCTAATCAAGTACTAAAAGGTTCTTTGAAAGTAAAAACAACGGATAAGGAAGTTATTTACCCTGATAACGAACTTACTTATCCTGATAAGGAACTTATTTATCCGGATAACAAACTTAGTTACCCTGATAAGGAACTTAGTTATCCTTATAAGGAACTTATTTATCTGGATAATAAACTTGGTTATCCGAATAAGCAACTCTATTATCAAGATAACTAAACAGGATTATTAATTAATTCAAGTTGCTAGTTAAAGTTTTAAAAAAAAGGGTTAGTCAAAGGTTAAGTAAATTTGTTTTGCGAACCAATAAACTAAAACCCATGCTAA
>CAJCJB010000067.1 GCA_903970545.1 Candidatus Saccharimonadota bacterium
AGGTTTTATTCATTAATAAATAATAATAAATTAGAGTTAATTGAATTCAATAACCTAGTTTTAGGTGATAGTTGTTTTTTACCTGATGGTGATCATTTAACTAAAAGTGGCGCAACGCTAACTACAAACTATCTAAAGGAAATACTGGATAATTCAACAAAATTAAATAATAGAGTAAATTAGTACAATTAAAATTTTTCGTTTAAATAAAATTTCATTTTATATTTAATCTTCTCATAACCTAAAGGAGTTAGGTGTGATCCGTCCAATGAGTATTCATGAGATAATTTGCCGTCATTGTTTTTTAGCAATGAATTAACATCTACATAAACAACATTATATTTCTTGCAAAAAACTTCAATAGTTGAATTTAAGTCATCAATTCTTCCATTAATTCCCCTAAACTCAATTCGTGACTCTTCATTGGGAAGTACACTCATAAAATAAATTTTTGCTAAAGGACATTTAATTTTTACCGTATATAATATATTATGAAAATTATCCATAACATCTTGGAGGTATGCATTCCTGTATATATCATTTGACCCCATCTCGAAAAAAATCTTCTTGGGGTTTGTCTTTAAAAGACCACTCAATTTTAAAAATATTTCATAAGAGGTTATTCCTCCAACCCCATCATTTATTATGTTTTTGCTGTCGAGCAACTCATTCCAATTACATCTGGCTATTATGCTATTCCCAATAAATAATATTGTATCGCTTGTTTTATATTTTCTATATAAAGCAAGTTCTTGATTATTTTTTGAAGATTTAATATAGATAATATATCCTAAAAGGAATATGTTTAGTATTATTGATATAAGAAAATATGTTTTTTTTCTCATACAAACTTTTTTTTATTTACCCAAGTACCTAAACCAATCTTTAGTAGCTTCTGCAATAGAAGAAGGTTCCCACAAAGGAGCTTCACGCCAGTAGTCGATATTATCCAGCATGATGGATACTCCCTCTTCAAAACTTACTTTTGGACTCCAACCTAAAAGTTGCTTTATTTTTTTGGTATCTGCAAAAGTACAATCGGGTTCGCCAGGGCGCTTAGGAATATAGGTTATCTCACCGCCCAACAATTCTACTAAACGATTAATACTATATGTATTTTCACTACCTACATTAATCCGTTCTTTCGCAATTTGGTAATTATTTGAAGCTGTAACACAAGCATCAACAATATCTGTTACAAAAGTAAAGTCCCTCGTTTGTTTGCCATCTCCAATAACGGTAAACGGTTTGTTATTTAATTTTTGTGCTAAGAATACTCCAAATACTGCTCCGTAAGTCCCACTGGTTCTGGCACGCGGACCATATACATTAAAGAAACGCATGGCTGTAATATTCATTTTATATACCTGTGCCCAGTACATGCAATATTCTTCGCCTAAATATTTTGTAACGGCATAAGGATATTGACAACGAATCTCTGCTGTTTCAGGTGTAGGGAATTTATCAGGGATGCCGTAGCAGGAAGAAGAGGCCGCATAAATTATTCTGCCTACATTATGTTTACGACAAGCCTCCAATACATTTATAGTTCCGTTAACATTGCTGTTATGGTATTCCATCGGGTGCTCGATAGAAGGAACAATATCAGCCAAAGCAGCCAAATGAAATACTTTTTCTACTCCTTTAAAGTGCGATTCTATTTTAGCAAAATCAGAAATAGTTTCTATAACAACCTGTAGTTTATTACTGCCTTTATGATGTTCTAAATTACGTAAGTTGCCCGATGATAGATTGTCAATCACTATCACATCATGACCATCGTTTAGTAGTCTATCTACCATGTGGCTGCCAATAAAACCACAACCGCCTGTTACCAGTATTTTCATTTCTTTCTTTTTAAAATTCCACCTGTAAGCGCATCTATGTCTTCCAGCAAATATCTCTTTTTTTGATTAAGGTTATTCTTCTGCACATTCGTAATACTCTCCATGTTCTTGCGCCATACTTTTGGAATACCATGCAGATGTTTATTATGCTCAATAAATGCCTTATACTCTAAAGTAAAACCTGCATTTATAAGAGCGGTATCTATATCAACCGTACCAAAGGCTTTATACATATAATTCAAATCCCTTATATAAAAAGCACCGCCGGGGTTAAGTATACGCTGAAACTGTTCGAAGATATGCAGGATAAGTTGTTTGCCTAACTCGGGTAATACCTGCACACATAAAATTAAATCTACACTATTATCAGGCACCAAATCTAAACGCCAGGTAGGAACATGATACAGATTAGAACCCTTAGTATCTATTTTAAACGCATCCGGATTATCTATATAATCTACAAAATCGGGTTTAATGGCTTTGTAATAATGATGCTGCAAACCATACGACATTGGTATAGCATCTACTGCAATAAAATTTCCTTTACCATTAAGGTGAGACCACCACAAGTTAGCTTGTCTACCGGAACCCGCACCGAAATCAAGCACAGTTTTAATTTCAAATTCCTTTGGAACGGGATAAGATTGTGGTATAAAAAAATCATGCGCATTATTCAAACCAACATTTTTATATTGGTTAAAATCATAGTCTATTCCTAAATTCTTTAAAATAGCAATATCATTCTGCTTACTTTTTTCTATAAGCGGATTGATTAATTCATCTTTATAAAAACTTGGATACTCACCACTAAACCAATTCATCCACTTCACAATATCCTGGGCACCATTAAAGGTGTAAAAATCTTCGGGCAAACCATTTGAATATTTAACGCCGCGCTTTTTACGCTTAGCCTGATAATCCCAAGAAATAATAAAGGGCTTTACATACTTGCTTTTATCTCTTTCAAGAACACTTTCAAATTTTTGCTGAAAAGGATGCGCCATTTACTTCTTATAAAAGGAATTTATTTTCTCAATCACATAATCTACTTGTTCGTTATCTAACTGAGGGAATACAGGCAAACTTAGAATGGTTTCGCATTGTTTTTCGGTTACCGGAAAGTCACCTTTTTTATAGCCCAAATAAGCGGCAGCTTTTTGCAGGTGAATAGGCACGGGGTAATGTATTTTGGTATCAACGCCTTGCTCACGCAAATAAGTCATTAAAGCATCGCGTTTATCGGTTTGGATTATGAAGGTATGGTAAACCGCATGTTCGTATTCCTTATCCTTAGGAACATACATAGGCAACTGGTGTAATCCCTTCCAATACCTTTCTGCAATTTCTCTGCGACGGTTATTCCACTTTTCTAATGAATTAAACTTTATATTTAATATGGCTGCCTGTAAATTATCTAAACGGGAATTAAAACTCCAGAAATCTACCTCATCTCTACTGGAATGCCCATGTGTGCGGGCTTTAGAAAGATACGAAAACAGCTTCTCATCATTGGTTGTAATAACGCCTCCATCGCCACAAGCCCCTAAATTTTTTAACGGATGCAAACTAAAAGAACCTGTAATACCAAAAGAACCTACACTTTTGTTTTTGTACCTTGCCCCTACCGCCTGTGCACAATCTTCAATAACGTGTAAGTTATGTTTTGTGGCAATAGTCATAATAGCATCCAAATCGGCAGGGCGACCGGTTAAGTGAACCGGAATAATGGCCTTAGTTTTTTTGGTAATAGCTTTCTCAATTTGAGCAGGGTCTATGTTATAATCTTCTCTTACATCAGCAAAAACAGGGGTTGCGCCTGTCAACGCTATACTTGATGCAGAAGCTAAATAAGAATTTGGGGCGGTAATAACTTCATCCCCTGCACCGATACCCAAAGCACGCATGCTAAGTATCATGGTATCGGTACCATTGCCAATACCCAAAGCATATTTAGTCTGGCACAAAGCAGCAAAACGCTTTTCGAAGGTAGAAACTTCCTCTCCTAAAATGTAATTGCCATTATCTAATAAAGCTTCTACACTCTTTAAAATCTCTTGTTTGATGGGTTCATGCTGCTGGCCTAAATGGATGTATGGTACCTTCATGGGTTAATTAGCTCTTGGTAAAAGGAATTATTTTAGTTCAATATGCTGCATTAGTTTCACGTTAAAATATTTATCTCCTGTTAAAGAATCAGGAATATCACCTCTTTCAAAAGCATCTTTCAAATCCTTCACGGCATCTTCAATAGTATGGTTAGCCACAAAACCAATATCGTTTTTTATTTTTTGCGATGAGATGTGATACGAACGCAAATCGTTAGTTGGTGTGGTAACAATATTAACCTGCGGACCCACTACATTCTTTACCATTTGTGCAATTTCAGAAATGGTATGGTTTTCAAAACCTGCATTCCAAATCTTACCTGCAATTTTTTCTTTAGGAAGTTCCAACAACTGGCAATACAAATCGGTCATATCTTCAATATGAATGTTAGGACGCTTTTGTGTGCCGCCAAATACCGTAATCTCTCCTTTATTTACCGCAAGGTTGGTTAAGATATTCACCGATAAATCTAAACGCAAACGTTTGCCATAGCCGCACACTGTTGCCGGACGAATGGTGCAGGTAGTAAAGCTATCGCTTTGGTAGGGTTTTAAAATTTCTTCGCAATCAGCTTTAAATTTGGAGTAGTCCGTTAAAGGTTCAAGCTCCATCCCTTCATGCACATTAGGCTCTTCTTTAATGCCATATACGCTGGATGATGAAGCATATATAAAGCGACTTACTCCTGATTCTTTAGAGATTTTAACCAAAGGCTCGAAGGCATCCAGATTAATAGATTTACCCAAATCGGGGTTCAGTTCAAAACTTGGGTCGTTGCTTATGCAAGCCAAATGGATAACCGCATCATGCCCCGGAATGGTTTTCTTTAAAAGTTCCTGATCTCTGATATCGCCTTTAATGGTAGTAAGGTTAGGGTGTTTAGCCAACACATCTTCCCCATAAATCATAAGGTCTAATACCGATACTTTGTAGCCTTTGCTTAATAATTTAGGAACTAATACAGAGCCTACGTAGCCTGCTCCTCCTGTGATATAAATGCTTTTCATAGTTAATTATATTTTAATTTCTTGTGCCGGATTGCCAACCATTTTTACAGAAGGTCTTACGTTTCTGATAACCACGGTTCCCGCACCTAATATAGCACCTTTTCCAATTTTAATGTCCGGAATTACATTGCAGCCTGTACCTAAAAAAGCATCCTGTTCTATATGCACCCTTCCGGCAGTATGCACACCCGGACCAATATTAACTCCATCTTCCAACACATTGTCATGGTCGATGGTAGTACCTGTATGTATGTTCACGCAATTGCCCACCTTGGTTCCGGTAACCAATATTACGCCTTGCGCCAAATAATTGCCTTTGCCTATTTGCACATCGCCATCCATAATTACAGAGGGATGAATGGCATTAATTAATTCCAGGCCGTAGGTTTTAAGTTTATTTGCTAACTCTCTGCGCTGTGCATTATGACCAATGGCCACAATACCTGCATTTATACCTAACCTGCGTTTTAAATCGGGTATATCACTCATCTGACCAAGCACCGGAAGCCCGGAAATTAAGAGGTCTTTTTTAGACATATCATCATCTACAAAACCAACCACCTCAGCTTCCTTTGATGCCAGCAAAATGTGCAACACCACCTTGGCGTGTCCATCAACTCGCGCACCAATTATGATAGCTTTTTTAGTCATTAAGAATAGCCCGCAAAAGTACTAATATATCTTAATCTTTTAAACTGTCGTAAAAGCTTTAAGTTATTCTTTACTTTTAATCAGTGATAGTTTATTCTCTTGCTTCTATGGCATTTATATACTATTTATGGATATATATTGAGTGTAAGAAACTAATTAGAAAAAGAATTTTTATACATTTGTTCAATAAAAGTTGTTGTGCAGTAATGGTTAAGGTAACCTAAATTATACTAAAGGTTAATCGGCTTAGAATTAAACAACTATAATGCAATTATTGTGAAGATATTTATTAAACGAGATGAGGTATATACAAAGCCTTTAAAATACATCCTATCTGTACTCTCAAAAAACAAATCAATACCTGTTACTTTTTCACAAACTAAAACAGATGCCCAACTAATTTTTGATCATACTGACAGCACTTCAATAGCTGTCAATAGTTGGTTTTATGAAACGTTATTAAAGAAAAAAATATTCCGGCACGAAAACTATTTTACAGCCAATTGTTACATCTTATTTCCGGAAACTAAAAAACAAGATTATTTGGCAACTGCATTTTACATGATTAATTGTTTCCAGGAGTATGATAACCACAATGTGGATAAATATGGCAGGTATCAGTTTTCCGGCTCTTACCAAAATAAATTCAACTGCATTGAAAAAAATATAGTTCAGGCATGCTTTGATAGTTTTTGTAACGAGTATCCTGTTTTTGGTGGTTCACTTAAATCAGATAAAAAAACGAAAGTTTTTTTATCGCATGATATAGATAGTATTTATGGGTCGTTTCTTCAGGATGGGTTGTGGGCTATTAAAAAAGGGCGCCTTGATGTTATACTAAAATTAGTGATGAGCGAAATTTTACTAAAACCGAATTGGAAAAATATAGATAAAATTGTTAAGCTTCATTCTGAACATGATTTGAAAAGTACTTTTTTTTGGCTGGCGACTCAAAAAATAGATTCCAATAAAGTAAAAAATGCAGATTATTCAATAAATAAATTGGGCGATTTGCTCTCAATTACAAAGAGTAATGGTTTACATAAAAGTTGTATGAGCTATTCATTTGATGAAGAATTAGACATGCTACCATTTAAAACCAATTTAAACAGATATCATTTTTTAAAATTTGCTGTACCTACCGCTTGGGAAAATATACAAAACTCAAAAATTAATTTTGATGCCAGTCTTGGCTTTGCCGAAAGGTATGGGTTTCGAAATTCTTATGGACTTCCCTTTAAACCATATAATATAGATACAGGCGAAGAGTACAGTTTTATAGAAACACCTTTAAATGTAATGGATGGTACCCTATATCGCTATATGAAAGTACCAAAGAATAAAACCGCACAGGGCATAATAGACTTTATCGAAAAAAATAAAACAAACTGTATAATTTCAATTTTATGGCACAATCCATATTTTACCAACCACTATAAGTATGGTGGTTATCTGGAAGAGTATAAAAAAGTTCTTTTATACCTGAATGAAGAAGGTATAAAATCTATTACACCCGACGAAATAATAAATGAATTTTAATGGAAAAAGATATTCAAATAGCATTATTAGATAAGCACGAAACAGATGAGGTAATTGATTTTTTTAATTTAACCTATAATGAGAATAGAAGTAAAGCCAAATTTTTGTGGGAGTTTGATGCTCCTCCGGCAGGAAAAGCTATTTATGTAATAGCAAAAGACAAGCTTACTAAAAAAATTATTGGCACGCAATGTGCCATTCCTATTGATATTATTACCGGTAAAGGGGAACTGATACGAACAGCAAAATCTGAAGACACACTTCTAAACCCTGAATACAGAGGGATGAAATTATTTGACAAAATGTACCAACTTCTTTTTGAAGAATGCAGAAAGCAAAAAATCAAATTTATATGGGGGTTTACTCCGGCAAAAAAACCGTTTAAACAATTGGGCTTCGAAATACCATTTGATCAGGGTCAGTCGTTACTTGTTAAAAGTATTTTTTCCGCATATAGCTATTTATCAAAACTCAATTCAAATAATACACGTATAAGCTTATTAAAAATATTTGCTTTATGTGTGGTTTCAAAAATTAAATCGTATAAAGATTTTTTTATATCCAATAGCCAAATTGATTCTAAATATAGCATACAGGTAACCGATAAAAATGAAATCTACGATAATAACTCCTTTATCCACAAGGTATTTGAAAATGATAATGATGGTTTTACTATTAATCAGGATATTCCCTTTTTAACCTGGAGAATTAAAAACAATCCTTATTACGGAAAGGTGTACAGTATTTATTTTTCAGATAAATCAGAGGTAGTTTCAACCATTGTGTTTAATCATCATAAAGATGGGATTTGGTACATAGTATATGACCTGTATGCTAAAAAACTTACGGTTGATGAAAAAACTAAAATGCTTAGTAAGGCTATAAAAAAGCTTATCGAAAAAGAAAAAGGCAATGTAAAACTGATAAGAACCTGGGATTTTGATACAAATCGGTACAATAAAAGTGCCATAGAAATTCGTTTGAAAATGGGCTTTATATATTTAAACAAAGGAATATCTTTTGTTTGGAAAAGTCTTGACGATGGGCAACCATTAAATCCAAATAACTTTTTACTATCAAGACTTGCATCACAGGGCGTTGTATAGTTTGCGAGTTGCGCTTTAGGTTAAGCATAATCAAATCCTGCTTAATAAAAGTAAAAGAATAAGTATACCAAAAGGCTGTTAGGGTACTAATGCTTACTTTTTAGTATGGTTGAATAAAAATTAATTAGCCTGTCAATATTCTTTCCAATGGATATATTTTCTCTGTTTCTGGTAATATTTTCTTTAAACTCAGCATAATTTGATTGAAGAATTTTTTCGCGAATTACTTTTACACTCTTTTCGTTAATAGTAATAGCCGCACCATACCTATTTAAAATCCAATTCTGATATATAACATCTTCGCTAACCAATACCGGAATACCAGCTTCCATGTAATTAAATAGTTTCAGCGTTGTAGCATACTTAAATTTTAAATTAGATTGCTCAGATAAAGATCTAAAAAAAAGCAGAATACCAAAATGGTATTTGCTTAACTCTTTTGCCAATTGCTGTTGTGGCACCGGGGCATGAAAATGAAAGTACGGGTTATCTTTATCCAACTGCTTATATTCTTCATAATCAGCAAGGATAAGAGATGGACTGGGATAAATATGAAAATGTAATTTTTGTTCTGTCAATGTTTTTATTAATCCATGAAATTGTATATTACCATATTGTGCCGGATTGCGATGACTTCCTACTACACCGCCGGCATATACCAAATGAATATCATTTGTATCAATTTTTTTGGTATTCTCTTGAAAAAAATCGTTATCGCAATATAAAGGGAAGAAAATAGTTTTTGGCCTTTTAATCGGCTTTAGTATGCGCAAAGCAGGGTTCACTTCCATGCTATGTGCTACAATACCATCAGCTTGCGTAAGGCATGCTGCCTCATTTGGCAATTCTTTTTTAAGCCATTTTAAGGTGGTGTTTTTATCATAATAAATAGTATAAACATCCTGCATATCGTGTACATAAGGTTTGTTTAAAAAAGTTCGGGCAGTATTAGCAAACTGACTTTTTGTAGCAAAACCATGCACTAAGCTGATATGGGTTATTTGTTTTAAAATGCGTTTTAAATGCCATTTATTTCTAAACAGATATACATTATTAAAACAGCTATCTGAATATTCCTTTACAAAACCTTTTTTATAAGAAACTAAAATCAATGTATAATCGCTTTTGCGCTTTATCCATTTGGCCAAGCGGGGTATTCTGGTTTGTAAATGTTCGCCAACAAACAACAACACATTGTCTGAATTATTTTTAGAAATGGCAGGTATTCCAATAAAAAACAAGAGGGCGTCCCAGCACGAACTTATTTTTTCTGAGGCAAACAAATTTACCTTATGCAAAAGTATTTTGTGTTGGGGTTTCATGTTTTAGAATTAGTAAGAGGGTTTAATTAGTGGTAGTTTCTTTACGACAGCAAATATACTTTATTTGATTTGTCATTTCGAAGAAGGAACGACTGAGAAATCTAACCATAGATTTCTCTCTACGGTCGAAATGACAAGATACTTGATTTGTTGTTGTCATTTCGAATGGAGCATAGCGTAATGAGAAATCTAAAAGAAGTAAAATCATCTGTATAGATTTCTCCCTACGGTCGAAATGACAAGTGTTTCGCTCAAAATAACAAGAATATTAGTTAATATCATCATTTAGAAATCTCCACTCAGGATTAAAAGATGAAATTAGATTATTCTTCTTTTCTCTTCTCCATTTTTTTATTTCTTTCTCACGTTTTATAGCATGTTCAATAAATTCAAATCTATCAAAATAAAGTAAATTATAACAATGATATTTGCCTGCAAATGTTTCAGCATTATCTATATTTTGTTTATGCTGATATAAGCGTTTTTCTATATTGTTAGTTACACCAATATATAAAGTTGTCTTATTATAATTGGTAGTTATATAAACAAAGTAATTATGTGTTCCTTTTGGTTTCAATATCTCAAATATAAAGATTAATCACATTCGTTTATAATAGTTTGTCATTTCGAAGGAGGAACGACTGAGAAATCTACTTATTGAGATTAACATCATTTAGATTTCTCGCTTCGCTCGAAATGACAAGTGCTGCGATCGAAATGATAAAGCAAACTGAAAAATACAATTACTAAAAAATGTTATTTTATGTAAGAGTCAAATAGTTTGGCACGATTGTTGGTATACTTTATACTATACGTTCTTTGAAATAGCAGCTAAGCACAAAAAGCGAAATTGAATTAGCAAAAGTGCTTAGCGAAACGGTAGAAAGCGAAGGCTAAGTAAGATTACGTTAAGGCTACAAGTTAGAAAGCTAAGGCTACACGATGAAAAGCTAAGGCTACGAGTTAGAAAGCTAAGGCTACAGCTTGAGAAGTTAAGGTTACAGGTTGAAAAGCTAAGGCTACACGGCGAGAAGCTAAGGCTACGAGTTAACAAGCTCAGGCTATAGCATAGAAAGCTGTGGCTACAAGTTAGAAAGCTAAGGCTACACGATGAAAAGCTAAGGCTATAGCTTGTAAACTAAACGTAATGATGTATTAACAGTTAAAAAACTAAATAAAATGTCGACAACAATCATACCGAGGAGCATAGATAAATTTAATCTATACCTCATAAGAACAGCTGCCTACCTATTATTAGGCACACCAACCAACTGGAGTAGGTTTGGTTGGTCATCAACAGAAAACGCCGACTGGCAAGCCTTTTTGACGGCTTGGCTGCCCCTGTATGCAAAATACAGTGATAAGAAAGGAGGTTACACCACAGGCATAAAAGATCAATTATTGCAAATAATTGAGGATTGCGTAAACCTGTGTGCCACCAACCACTTGTTGCTAAGCATTCAGGCAACCCGAGGTGTAACGATTACTGATTTACAAACCTTTAATCTAACAACCGATGAGGTAACAGGTGCAACACCGCACCATATTACTGCGCGTGTTGCCGCTGCAACCGATTTGGTTTACCCAACCTTAAAACCAATGGGCGGTGGTGTGGCAAGGTGTAAGTGCTTTACCGATGCTGTAAGAAGCGGCAGAGCCCACAAACTAAAAGGGTTTGATATGGTAGAATACAGGTACGAAGTTATAGCGCAAGGTGCTGCTATACCTACCGACCCAAATACTACTACCCTTATAGACGGACACTCCTCTCGTGCAAGTTTTCTGTTACCAACCGGAACCAACAACGGAGGTAAAGTGTTATGTATCTTTTTCCGCTGGGCACACAGCAAACATCCTACTTTGGATGGTCCATGGAATGGTTGCATCATCGTAACTATTTTATAAAATATGAATAAATTGGTGTAAATCCTCCTCATTCAATGAGGGGGATTTTTTTTTGCCGTTTTTTTATTAACCTAAATTTAATATTGCCATTCAATTTCTTTTATTTACTTTTGGTTAAACCCAAAAACAAATAAACATGAAGACAAAATTACTTTTTGCAACTTGCTTTTTGACCATAGGTTTTTTAAAATCACAAAACATGGTTACAAACTATAGCTTTGAAACAATGAATTTTTGCCCAAACTCATATAGTCAGGTTCATGCCTGTACAGGATGGTATCCAGCTCCTAACGATACCGTTTCGCCCTATTCAACAGAATATTTGAATGCTTGTAATACGGGTCTTTTTGGTGAACCCGATAATACATGGGGTTATCAGGCAGCGCATACAGGAGTTGGCTATATGGCACTATGTACTATGGCACCACAGGTTACAGTAAATTATAGAGAAAACATCTATACATCACTTACAACTCCTTTGGTAAGAGGTAATACGTATAGTGTTTCAATGTATGTTTCGCATACAGATAATAGTCAGAGTTCGACTAATAATCTTGGGCTTAAATTTGCTATGGGACCAAGTTTTCCAATAAATAATATAGCACATGTATATACCTCTATTGTTATAACAGATACTATGAATTGGACATTAATTTCCGGAAGTTTTGTTGCAGATAGTGCATATAATTATATTGCGGTAGGGAATTTCTTTACAGATGCCAATACAACTACAACTGTTTCCTGTGCTTCCTGCTCTTTTAATCAACATGGTTATTATATAGATGATATTTCTGTTGTTCTTACTCAACAGGGAGAAGGTATAGAAAATCATATAGAAGGTGCCGGAAAAATATCTGTTTACCCAAACCCAAGCAGTGGTAGTATTAATGTAGTATATACAAACAATATAGATGAACTAAAAGTAACCGATATGCTTGGGCAAGTTGTTTACGAAGCAAAACCAAAAACCACAAATACTGCCTTAACGTTAACCAATGCTGGTGTTTATTTTATTACCCTGATAAGTGGTACAGAAATGAGTACTAAAAAAGTAATTATAAGTAAATAGAAAAAGTTTACAGAATTAAATGCAACTAATTTAGATCCTCTTCCATTTAACGAAGGGGATTTTTTTGTTTACGCAAATTTAATATTGTCATTAAAATTCTTTTGTCTATTTTTGGTTAAATTCAAAAACAAATAAACATGAAAACAAAACTACTTTTTGCAACTTGCTTTTTAACCCTAGGTTTTTTAAAAGCACAAATAATAACCACTGTAGCCGGAAATGGAACGGGTGCTTATGCCGGAGACGGAGGGCAAGCCAGCGTTGCGGAGTTATATCAACCATACGGAGTAGCTTTTGATGGCGCAGGTAATATGTATATAGCAGATAATGAGAATAACCGTATTCGCAAAGTAACTACTGCTGGTATTATAACAACAGTTGCAGGAACAGGTGCACAGGGATATAGTGGGGATGGGGGGCAAGCTACCGCTGCCGAATTATATACCCCAACCGGAATAGCTCTTGATGCTGCGGGCAATTTATATATTGTTGATGAAGACAATTTTGTTATTCGTAAAGTAACTACTGCCGGTATTATAACAACTGTTGCCGGAAATAATGCAGGGGGGTATAGCGGAGATGGAGGGCAAGCTACCGCTGCAGAAATACTTAGACCTTATGGAATGACCGTAGATGCTGCAGGTAATTTGTATATAGCAGATACACAAAATAACCGTGTACGTAAAGTAAATACTTCAGGTATAATTACTACTATAGCAGGTACCGGAACAGGGGCATATGGTGGAGATGGAGGGCAGGCTTCCTCTGCAGACTTATATTCTCCAAGTGGGGTAATTTTTGATGCTACAGGTAATTTGTATATAGCAGATACACAAAATAACTGTATACGTAAAGTAAACACTTCGGGTATAATTACTACTATAGTTGGTAGTGGAACTTATGGTTATACCGGTGATGGTGGGCAAGCAACTCTTGCAGAATTAAAATCACCAAGAGCAATTGTTTTGGCTTCGGGTAATTTGTTTATTGCCGATGAAACCAATAACTGTGTACGTAAGGTAAATACTTCGGGTATTATAAGTACTATAGCGGGTAACGGAGTAGCAAGTTTTAGTGGTGATGGTGGACAAGCAACTGCTGCAGAACTTAATATTGTAACCGGTGTTGCTTTTGACGGTTCAGGAGGTAATTTATATATTACTGATTTTGGAAATAACCGCATACGCATGGTAACAAATGTGGTAAGTCCCACAGGTATTGAACAATTAACAAGAAATAATGAAGAAATAACTATTTACCCCAATCCAAGTAATGGTAGTTTTAATGTAACCTATACTGGTAATATAGATGAGTTAAAAGTGACAGATATGCTTGGGCAGATTGTTTATGAAGCAAAACCCCAAACAACAAATACTGCTTTAACGTTAACTAATGCAGGTATTTACTTTATTACCCTAATAAGCGGCACAGAAATGAGTACTAAAAAAGTAATTGTAAGTAAGTAAAAAGTTTACAGAACGAAATACAACCAGTTTAAATCCTCTTTATTTAATGAAGGGGATTTTTCTTTCTGTTATTTCTTATAATCAGTATATCTAATTTATCTGATTCATTTTTAGTAATTTCAAAACCTTAATGGGAATCGTAAAACGTGATGGTTTAAAGTTAGCGCTTATATCGTGGGCAGGCTTGTTGTTAGGTTTCGTTAATAAAGTCATTTTCTTTCCTAAGTATTTAGAAGCCGATCAGGTTGGGCTTACTGCTGTATTAATAAATATCTCTGTTTTGTTTGCCCAATTAGCCTCTATGGGCTCGGCAGGTTTAATTCTTAAGTTCTTTCCCTATTTTAATGACAATGCGTACAAGCACCACGGGTTTATAAGTTGGGTTTTTAAACTGGCTACTATTGGCAGTATCGTTACCACCCTATTTTTTTTAATATTTAAAGCACCTATTACCCACTTTTTTGCAGAAAAATCTCCCCTGTTGGTTCAATACTATTTCTACATTATTCCTTTAGGTTTGGCAACCTTATCCTACATGATTTTTGACGCTTATTTACGTTCGCAATTTGATACGGTGTTCTCCTCTTTTGCTTGGGAGATTATACTCCGTATAGCCACCACAGTTTCTATTGTACTATACGCTTTTAATCTGATAGATTTTCAATGGTTTGTTATCATCTATGTTATTGCCAATTGCTCGGCTTCTCTGGCTGTTTTAATTTATATGTACGCAAATAAAAACCTGCCGTTTACCAAAATAACTACTAAGGTAGTAAAATACAGAAAGCATTTATTATGGTTTGCCTTCTTCTCGGTTTTAAGTGGTGCGGGTAATAATTTTATGTTACTTATAGACTCCATATTTGTCTCGGGCTTTATAGATTTACGAGCTACCGGTATATTTACTACCGTAGGATTTGTTACGGCAGTAATGGTGGTGCCTTACAGGGCTATTCTAAGAATTACCGCTCCTATTGTAGCTAATATCTGGAGAAGAAAAGATATGGTTGAAATGAATAAACTGTATAAAAACATTTCGGTGGTTTGTCTTTTAATTGGGGGTTATTTCTTTTGCGGCTTCTGGATATGTATTGATGAGCTATTTGCCCTGATGCCCAAAGGAGAGATTTATAAAGAGGGAAAGTATGTGTTTTTAATACTTTGCATTGCACGTTTATTTGATATGGCAACAGGCATTAACGGAGTAATTGTGTTAACCTCTAAAAAATATAAATACGATTTGTTCTTTACCATATTCCTAATCATATCTACCCTTATTTGCAATTATATCTTTATTAAGATAGTGGGCTTAGGCATGAATGGAGCAGCAATAGCTACCACTACTACTGTTGTTGTGTATAATATTATGCGTTTAATCTTTTTATATTATCATTACAAGCTACAGCCATTTACTGCAAAGTTTTGGGCAGGGTTACTTATTTTCTTACTGATACTCTTTGCTTGTATGCAAATTCCTACCATTGGTTATCCGATAGTAAGTATCTTCATCAAAGGTGTTATCTTAACGCTTGCGTATTGGTTGTGTATGTATGGTTTTAAAATCAGTCACGACATAAACCTGTCCATCAACAAGTTCCTGGTTCGTTGGGGCGTACTAAAAAAATTACCTTAATTTTGTTGGCATTGTATTATATTCTCATTGATTAGGCAGATTATGTTAGAAGTTATAAATAAGTTTATTGATGATGTTAAAGGATTAAGAGTTGCGCTTGTTGGCGAAACTATTATTGATGAATTTGTGTATGTAAACTACGAAGGGCACTCTATGAAATCTGCCTGCCCTGTTTATAAACTTACCGATAAAGAAAAACAAGTACAACAAGGTGGAACAACTGCTATTGCTAACCACTTAAAAGATTTTGTAAAAGAAGTAAAACTCTTTACCAATACCAATAACGAAATTGTAAAAACACGCTACATAGATGCCTTCGATAGCAAAAAGCATGTTGAGATAAACAAGTTTGATGATTCAAAATTCGGCGAGATAAAGATCGATACGAAAGACTACGACATGGTTTTAGTTGCCGATTTTGGTCATGGCTTTTGCAATAACTTAAAGATTAACGATGGTTTTCATTTAATGTGCCAGACTAATTCTAACAACTTTGGTTTTAACCGTATCAGCAAGTGGAGAACTCATCATAAACGTAGTGTTAGTTTAGATTTACGTGAAGCTAGCTTGCAGATGAACAAGAATATTGAGAACAACGATAAAGATATTATGGAGCTTTATAACTACGAGATAAATTCTGATTTGTTATACATTACCTTAGGCTCAAAGGGTTCTGCCTTTTGTAATGGTAAAAAGGTTGGACACCAGCCTGCATTCCCCAGCAAGATAGTTGATACCATTGGTGCCGGAGATACCTTTTTGGCTTTTGCCTGTTTACAAGCTTCTATACAAAAAGATATTCAGGAATTAATAGTACCCTCTTTAGCTGCCAGTTTATCTACCACCTGGTTGTGTAACGAAAAATCAGTAACAAAAAATTTACTAAAAGAATATGCAACTAAGTTTATATAACAAGTATTACAACCAGTTTTTTGTTGAAAGTAATACCGTTCGTTCTCAAATAGAAGAAGCTATTTCTATTTTAAAGAAATCAGAGCGCATTTTTTTTATTGGTAATGGTGGCTCTAACTCCATCTGTTCACACATGATGGAAGATTACTTTAAGATAGGCCGTTTTCCAACTTTTGCTTTTAGTGATGCTTCTTTAATTACGTGCTTTGCCAACGACTATGGTTATGAAAATGCAATGGAAGAATGGTTGAAGTTGCATTTCAAAAAAACCGACTTATTAGTTTCCGTTAGCAGTAGCGGCGAATCGAAGAATATTTTAAACGCAACACATCTAGCTAAAAGAGAAGGTGGGAAAACCATTACACTTACAGGCTTTAAAGAGGGGAATACACTTAGCAAATTGGGAGATTTGAATTTTTATTTACCCGTTTCTAACTACGGTATTGTAGAATGTTTCCATCAGGTTATTCTGCATGCTGTATTAGATACCTACGTGAATCCTGAAAAATAAGCATGAAAGTTGGCTTTACCTGCGGCGTATTTGATTTGTTCCATGCCGGACATGTATTGATGCTTCAGGAATGTAAAGCCAATTGCGATTATCTTATAGTTGCCTTAAACCGTGCAGAGGATTTACCTGCTGGAAAAAACATTCCTATTTTCTCTATAGAACATCGCGTATTAATTATGCAACAATGCAAATTGGTAGATGAAGTACTTACTTACAATTCAGAACAGGAGTTGGAAGAATTATTGAAAAAACTAAAACCTGCTGTTCGTTTCTTAGGTACTGACTATAATGATAAGCCCATCACAGGAAAGGATTATAGCAAAGAAATATACTATACCAATCGCTCGCATGGTTTATCTACCAGTGGGTATATTAAACAAATACTGGAAAGGTATAAGACTACTTCTTAATTTAAGTTAATAATACGCTTTAGTTAAAAAGGTGGCATGATATTTGTTTACCTTGCATCTTTAAAAACTTAAAAACACAACACATGAAAAACATCACAATCGTTATTACATCCTGTATCTTACTTTTTATATCTTCTTTAAAAGCTCAAGATGCAGCACCTACAATAACTTTAACTCCTAAGACAGATTCACTACCTAAAATAAAAGAGTTTGGTTTTGGTTTTAGTAGTTTGTTTAGTACCAGTTATTCGTTACAATACCGTTGGGGTACTGAGAAACGGTTGTTTAGAGTTAATGGTAATATTAATGGTTTTACTGCTTTTGGAAAGAGTTCAAGTAGTGGAAGTCAAGCACAGGATACGTTAAGTAACACTAGCGGTACAAGTAATACTAAAACAAAAACTCCGCTTAGTCTTAGTAGCAGTTTAAGTATAAGTATGCTTCATATTAAATACCTTGTAAAGAAATTTGGGATAATATATGGACCTTTAGTAGGAATAACATACTCAAACACGACAAACCAATCAACATCGCCGGGTACTGCTACTACTTATAACTATTACCCAAAACCGTCACAGACAGTAACTTTTCCTGTAAATAATACAACAAATACACACTCAGAAACTATACAACCATACATCGGTTTTGCCTTTGGTGCATTTTATAAAATAAATAAGTCATTTTTCTTGTATGCAGAAATAGCTCCAAATGTTTATTACCAGCGTTTAAACAGTACTTCTAATACAACTAATATTAACAGTTATAATCCTCCTCCTAATACGCAATATCAGAATTATTATAATTCTGTTAGTAATGCAAAGTCTTCAACTAACACTTTTGGTGTATCAAGTCTTGCAAACACAGCTGCTACGCTTACTTTAGTTTATAGAATTACTAAGAAGCAAGTTATAACCCCACATCTTAACTAATAACTTTTAGCTTAGCATACTTTAGCAACAGTTGTTTTTGTCCGCCTAAATCAAATTGTATGGTTGCTTTTATGTTAGGGAAGTCTCCTTCTAAAGCAAGTACTGTTCCGTTACCAAATTTATCGTGCTGAACCTGTGCGCCTTCTTTAATACTTTTAATGGCTTGTGCATCAACAGGGGCTGCTTGTGTGCTTATTTTATTTGTGGAGACTAAATTTCTCTTTAGAACAGGAGATGCTTGTTTAGGTTTTAATAAATCTACATTATTTGTTTTGGTATAATTCTTTTGATAGGTTGTTTCTCCTCCTCCGTTATAATCAACCAGCCTTTCTTTGGGTTTCTCTCTGCCATCAGGGTATTCTAAATACTGAGAGTCTATCTCATCCATAAAACGGCTTGGTTCACAAAAGACCGGATTACCATATTTGAATCGTCTTTCGGCATAGCTTAAAAAAGCTTGTTTCTCGGCACGGGTAATAGCTACATAAAACAAACGTCGTTCTTCTTCCAAATCAGATTTATCCATCAAAGCCATTTGCGACGGGAACAGATTTTCTTCCATACCCACTATATACACATAAGGAAATTCTAATCCTTTAGAAGCATGTATGGTCATTAAAGAAATCTTATCTGCATTTTCATCATCCTTGTTTTTATCGGCATCAGTAAGCAGGGCTATTTCCTGCATAAACTCATCTATGGTTTTTAAACCAGTATCAGCTTGTTGTGCAAATAAGTCTTCTGTATTAGGTACTTGTTGTTCTACAATATCCTTTTTTAATTCTTCTTCCTGCGGGGTGCGCTCGGTTTCTATAAAACCTTTTACAGCACTCAACAACTCCTCTACGTTTTCTACGCGACTAATTTCTTCAGGAGTTTTTTCTTTGTTCAGGTCTCTTAAAATACCCGTGCTGTTTATAATATGATTAGCAGCTTCGTACGCATCTTGCTGCATAGCCACATTACCAAAGCTTTTAACCATAGCCGCAAAGTCTTTCAGTTTACCTGCTGTGCTTGCATTTATTTCGGGATTAAAATCTTGCAGATTATCTATAACAGTAAAAATACTGGCATCGTTATCTGCGGCAAGCACAGATATTTTATCAATAGTTGATTGCCCTATGCCACGTGCCGGATAATTAATTACACGACGCATACTTTGGTCGTCATTGGGATTGATAGCTAAACGGAAATACGCCAGCACATCTTTAATCTCTTTACGTTGATAGAAGGAAACACCGCCATAAATACGATACGGCATATTAAGCTTACGGAAGCCCTCCTCAAAAGCACGAGATTGTGCATTGGTACGATACAGAATGGCAAAAGCCGCATGAGGCAACTGCCTGTTCATTTTAATATTAAAGATGGAGTTGGCAACTTTATAACCCTCTTCATTATCGGTGGCAGAGCAAAGCACTTTTATCTTTTCTCCTACGCCATTTTGAGTAAAGACATTCTTCTGAAACTGCTCGGTGTTTTTTGCAATGATAGAGTTGGCTGCGTTTACAATATTCTGTGTAGAGCGGTAATTCTGTTCGAGAAACAACTTCTTTACATCGGGATAATCTTTCTCAAAGTTTAGGATATTCTGAATGTTAGCACCGCGGAAAGAATAAATACTCTGCGCATCATCGCCCACCACACAAAGGTTTTCGTAGCGTGCGGCAAGCTGCTTAACAATTACATACTGAGAGAAGTTGGTATCCTGATACTCATCTACTAAAATGTATTTAAACTTATCCTGATACTTAATCAACACATCGGGAAAATCGCGCAACAACACATTGGTATTAAAAAGCAAATCATCAAAATCCATAGCACCTGCACGAAACAAACGCTTTTGGTAAGCTTCATAAACTTCGCCCAACATAGGCTTTTGCGAAGCCCTGTCATCTGACATATAAGTAGGATTACTCAGGTATTGTTTGTGCCCTATTAAATTATTCTTAGCAGATGAGATACGGTTTAACACCAACGAAGGCTTATATACCTTATCATCCAGATTAAACGTCTTAAGGATTTCTTTTATCACTCCTTTGCTGTCATCCGTATCATAAATGGTAAAGTTTTTGGGATAACCCAACTTCTCGGCTTCAAAACGAAGTATGCGTGCAAACACACTGTGAAACGTACCCATCCACAAAGCTTTTGCATCAGCCTCGCCAACCAGTTTGCCAATACGCGCCTTCATTTCGCGGGCGGCTTTGTTGGTAAAAGTAAGGGCGAGGATGGTAAACGGACTTGCACCTTTCTCTATAATATGCGCAATGCGGTAAGTAAGCACCCGCGTTTTGCCCGATCCTGCTCCGGCAATAATCATCAACGGACCCTCGGTGTGTTCGGCAGCTTCGCGTTGGGTGGGGTTTAGCTCGTCTAAATAATGCACTTTATGCTAAGTTATAAATAATAAGTAAGAAGTTATAAGTTGAAAGTTGAAAGTTGCAAAATTAGGATTGATAAGGGCTTCACCACAAAAAAGTTTTCAGCAGTAATTTACATTTTGGGCGTTAGGGATTATTATATTAATTTTAATTATGATATCCTTACCCTTGTAACGTAAAGCTTGCCGTTCTGCTCGACAAAACGCCCATACATCTGTTCGATAAACTCACACAGGCTAAGCTCAGTAGGACAAAAAATAATCTAATACCCATACTTATTCTTCCAAAGGCTTTTTAAGAAGGTTCTTAGCTCATTCTCTCTTGGGTTATTGCCGGGGTTATATAGGGTGGTGTTGCTTATTTCATCGGGCAAAAACTCTTGTTTGGTAAAGTTGTGTTCGTAAGCATGGGCGTATTTATAATTTTTACCGTAGTTTAAATCTTTCATCAGTTTGGTGGGTGCATTGCGCAGATGCAGCGGCACGGGCAGGTTTGGCTTTTCTCTTACCAATTGCATGGCGGTATTAATAGCCTCGTAACTGGCATTGCTTTTGGGCGAAGTAGCCAAATAGGTAGCGCATTGCGAGAGGATGATTCTCCCCTCGGGATAACCAATTACATTAACCGCCTGAAAACAATTGTTGGCAATAACCAATGCCGTAGGGTTTGCATTGCCTATATCTTCAGAAGCGAGTATAAGCATGCGGCGGGCAATAAATAATATATCTTCTCCGCCTTCTATCATGCGGGCAAGCCAATACACCGCCCCGTTTGGGTCGCTACCCCGAATAGATTTTATAAACGCAGAAATAATATCGTAGTGCAGCTCTCCGCCCTTATCATACAGGGCAATATTGTTGGTAAGACTTTCTTTAGCAAGCTCGTCGGTAATGGTAATCGTATCCGATTCGTTTGCATTCACAACAATTTCCAAGGCATTTAAAAGTTTGCGGGCATCCCCACCCGACACGCGCAACAGGAATTCGGTTTCTTTAAGCGCTATCTTTTTATGTTTTAAGAACTCATCTTTTGTGATGGCTTGCACAAGCAATTGTTCTAAATCGGTTTTGGTAAGATGCTCTAACACAAAAACCTGACAACGGGAAAGCAACGCGGGAATTACCTCAAAAGAAGGGTTTTCGGTAGTTGCGCCAATTAAAGTAACCGTGCCTTTTTCTACAGCTCCCAATAAAGAATCTTGTTGCGATTTACTAAAACGGTGTATTTCATCTATAAACAACACAGGTTTATTTTGCCCAAAAAAGTGCTGACTCTGAGCTTTTTCAATTACCTCGCGCACATCTTTTACACCCGAATTTACCGCACTAAGTGTATAAAAAGGGCGTTTCAGCATATTAGAAATAATATTGGCAAGGGTGGTTTTGCCCACACCGGGTGGTCCCCAAAACAACATAGATGGTAACAAACCCTGCTCTATGGCACGGCGTAGCGGTTTGCCGGGAGCAATGAGTTGCTTTTGTCCGGCATACTCATCCAGTGTATTAGGACGCATACGTTCCGCTAAAGGCGTGTTCATTTTACAGGATTGTTAAAAGAGAAATTCTGTTGAAAAAATACAAAAGATACAAGCATTAATACATTTATATTTGCTGCAAATATAGAAATGATGTTACAAACAAAATCAATAATAATAGCAACGACATGTGTGTTGACTTTTAGTCTGTTTTCTTTTAAAGGAGATAAAGATGCACTTAACAAGAAGATATTTTTACTTCAAGTGAATGAAATGAAAGACGGGCAGCCTAAGAGCAAGAAGCCGATGGAAGATGAACTTGAGTTTAAAGACGGTAAAGTGTTTAGTAATATTCTATTGGATAAGCACCAGTTTAAATGGATAAAATATACTATAACTAAAGACAGTACCTACGAAGAAGAAGGCGAACAAAAGCATTTAATTGAAGCAATGGCTTCCACAACCAATGAAGCTAATGAATTGGTAGAAATAACCGTGAGCGTGGATGGATTTGATATAGAAGGTAAGTATAAACTTAGCAAAAAAGATGTTCAGAAAAAACTATACGAGTTTACCGGAAAAGAAAAGGTAAAAAAGAAATAGTTTGTAAGGTTTTTAGCTTTTAACCGACTATTACTTAAACTAAGAATCATGCAAAAATTAAACATACAGGCAACCATTATATTAGTGGTTGCTTTTTTTATGAATGCTTGTGCAAATCAGGCTAAATCAACAGAGAACCAACCCAAAGAAAATCACATAATGACTGATACAAAGAGTAATAATGGACTACCTGATACTGCCACTTTTGGTGCAGGATGTTTTTGGTGTGTAGAAGCGGTGTTTCAGGAAATGAAAGGTGTTATTAAAGTTACTTCGGGTTATAGTGGGGGAGAGGTAAAGAACCCAAGTTATAAAGAAGTTTGTACGGGTTTAACCGGTCACGCTGAAGTATGTCAGATAGTATACAACCCTAATGAGATTTCTTTTAAAGAATTGTTGGAGGCTTTTTGGCAAACACACGACCCTACTACGATTAATCGTCAGGGAAATGATGCGGGAACACAGTACCGTTCGGTTATTTTTTATCATAACGAATCACAAAAGAAGTTAGCAACAAAATACAAAACAGAGTTAGATAAATCAGGAGCTTTTGCTAAACCCATCGTAACAGCCATAGACCCTTTTACTATTTTTTATGCAGCCGAAGATTATCATCAGAACTATTACGACCAGAACGGTGATGCACCTTATTGTCAATATGTTATTAAACCAAAGGTGGAGAAGTTTAGAAAAGTATTTCACGATAAGTTGAAGTAAGGCAAAACGTAAAGCACTTATTTAGTAACCATTTCTGCCAGCGCATTTACCCAACTATCATTACTATTTAGGCTCGGTACCAAGTCTATTTTTTCTCCGCCGTATTGTTTAAAAGCGTGGTTGTATTCTTCACTTATTTCATAAATGGTTTCCAGGCAATCTGCTACAAAAGCAGGAGAGAATGCCAATATCTTTTTATCGCCTTTGGCGACACGTTCTTTCAAAACCTGATCGGTATAAGGTTTTATCCACTCGGTTCTACCTAAACGACTTTGAAAACAAATAGTGTATTTCTCTTTAGGCAGGTTTAGTTTTTTAGCAATCAGCTGGGTTGTTTTATAACAGTTGGCACGGTAGCAATATTGGTTTTTATCAGTAATGGTCTCACAGCAATTACCCATAAAGCAGGAGTTATCTCCATAGCAGGCAGAAGCTTTTTTTATTTGCCTTTCGGGCAAACCATGATAACTAAATAGAACGTGGTCGTAATTGGCTACATTAAATTTAGCAGCTTCTTCTGCATAGCAATCTGTAACCTGTTCGTTATCATAAAAGTTGCTGTATAGTTTTAGTTCGGGTATTACTTCCCAACCTTTAATTTCATCAAATACCTTCTCTAAGGTAGAACCAGTGCTAGATGAGGCATATTGCGGGTAAAGTGGAATAACAACTATCCGTTGAGGTTTTTGTTGGCGTAAACTTTCTAAAGCATTTTTAATACTCGGGCTTTGGTAACGCATAGCAAACTCAACTACATAATCAGCACCTAATTTTGTTTGTAGTTTGTTTTTCAATTGGGTGGTATTATAAAGCAAAGGAGATCCCTTCTCGCTGCTCCATATTTGTTTGTATAGTTTAGATGATTTGGCAGAACGAAAAGGAATAATAAACAGGTTTACTAAAAAGAACCTTCCTAGGGCTGATATATCAATAACCCTTCTGTCGTTCAGGAACTCAGTTAAGTATTTTCTTACTGCCGGAGTGGAAGGATTATCGGGTGTTCCGAGGTTTATTAATAATACGCCTGTTTTCATATCAATCAATTAATATCCAAAGTTTTTAAGTCTCTTTTCGTTGGTGCGCCAGTCCTTATCAACCTTTACAAAGGTTTCTAAATGTATTTGTTTGCCAAAAAAAGTTTCACAATCCTTACGTGCTTCTATGCCTACCTTCTTTAGCGATTCGCCTTTATGACCTATAATAATTCCTTTTTGCGATTCGCGCTCTACATATATTACCGCTTCGATGCGGATAATTTTTTCATCTTCTTTAAAAGATTCTACAACTACTTCGGTGCTATAAGGAATCTCTTTATGGTAATGCAGCAATATTTTTTCTCGGATAATCTCACTCACAAAAAAACGCTCGGGCTTATCGGTAATTTCTTCTTTATCAAAGTAGGCGGGATGTTCGGGCAATAAGGCCAGTATGCGTTGCATAATTAAACCCAAATTGGTTTTGTGCAGAGCCGATATAGGCAATATCTCTGCTTTAGGAAGTTTAATATGCCACTCGTTAATTTTAGCCAGTACCTTTTCATGGTCAACGGCATCCATTTTATTAACCAGCAGCAACATGGGTTGTGTTACTTTGCTTAGCTTGGTTATATACGATTCTTCCAGTTGCACATCTTCATATACATCTGTAATCAGTAAAAAAATATCGGCATCTTCCATAGCATCGGCCACAAAGCGCATCATTTTTTCGTGCAGTTTGTAATTAGGTTTTAATATGCCGGGGGTATCCGAGAAAATAATCTGACAATCGGGGTTATTAACAATACCCATCATTCTGTGTCGGGTAGTTTGAGCTTTTGAGGTAATAATAGAAAGACGCTCGCCTACCAAAGCATTCATAAGGGTTGATTTGCCTACGTTTGGGCAACCAATAATGTTTACAAAACCTGCTTTGTGCATCCTGTTAATAATTAATTACTTCAATTGATTGCAAATGTATATATTTGCACCCTGAAAAAACGAAGTTCTTTATAAATAAACATATTGCGGGATAGAGCAGGGGTAGCTCGTTGGGCTCATAACCCAAAGGTCGGGTGTTCGAATCACTCTCCCGCTACCAAAGCGGCATAGCTGAGATTAAGTTCAGGTATGCCGTTTTTATTTTCGCCCACTTCCTGCTGCTGGCGGGCAATCCAAAGGAATAGCGGATTTAGTTTTTCTGTTCGAACTGTATCACTTTTGCGGTTATATCGAATACCCTTCGGAAACAGATAATATTGTAAGCGTTGCTTTTCAGCATATCCCCCAGATTGCCATATTTTACTC
>CAJCJB010000068.1 GCA_903970545.1 Candidatus Saccharimonadota bacterium
ACACGCCGTTACTTTAAATGGATTCTTGGTTAAACTGATTTTATTCGTGTTTGCTCTTCAAATTAGCAAACTCACTAACTAGCAACTTAAATTAATTAGGCTCTAATTAAACATTTTGCCCTCTTTTTGTTAAAATAACTCTCTAAACTCGACAATTGACTACGGTTAGCTACCAATTAGCTGTCGCGGTCAGATTTCCCTCCATAAAAATTAATTAAAGCCATCCTATATGTTTCGCGTTATGGGATTGCAGCAAGCTGCCGTGCAGCGCGTAAAGCCCGACCGACGGTAAACCGCCGGAACGCCCATGAGATTTAAAGACTTCAAATTACCCATTTAGCTTATATTTGCAAAAATTTATTTATGAGTGATTCTCGTGTGAGGTTGCGTTTTGCACCAAGTCCTACCGGTGGTTTGCACATGGGCGGTGTGCGTACTGCTTTGTTCAGTTATTTGTTTGCCAAAAAGCATGGCGGCGATTTTGTGTTGCGTATTGAAGATACCGACCAAACCCGTTATGTAAAAGGTGCCGAAGAGTATATTATTAATTCGCTTAAATGGTGCGGCATTGAACCCAACGAGGGTGTTGGTTTTGGCGATGGGCCATATACACCCTACCGACAAAGCGAGCGCAAGGAGCTGGGTATTTATAAAAAGTATGCCGATAGACTAATTGAAAGCGGGCATGCCTATTATGCTTTTGATACTGCCGAAGAACTGGATGAAATGCGCAAACGGTTGGAAGCCGCTAAGGTGGTGGCCCCGCAATATAATGCGGTGTCTCGTCAAAATATGCGTAATGCCACAACGTTGAGTGAAGATGAGGTAAAGAAATTATTAGCCGAAGGCACGCCGTATGTGGTGCGCTTAAAAGTGCCGCGCAATGAGGAGATACGCTTTCATGATATTATACGCGGGTGGGTGGTTGTAAACTCTACACAGGTAGATGATAAGGTTTTATTAAAAAGTGATGGCATGCCAACCTATCATTTGGCGCATATTGTAGATGATATTGAAATGAAAATATCTCATGCCGTGCGTGGTGAAGAGTGGTTGCCATCTGCCCCTGCGCATATTTTGATTTACAGGTATTTAGGTTTGGAAGAACAAATGCCTAAGCTGGCACACTTACCATTGATATTAAAACCTGATGGAAACGGTAAGCTTAGTAAGCGCGATAAATCGGGCATCCCTATGTTTCCGTTGAATTGGTTTGATGAGCGTACGAATGAGAGTTACACGGGTTACCGCGAGAGTGGTTTCTTTCCCGAAGCGTTTGTAAACATGCTGGCTATGCTGGGTTGGAATTCGGGTACAACGCAAGAGATATTTTCAATAGAAGAATTGATAAAAGCCTTTTCTTTTGAGCGTGTAAATAAAGCAGGTGCTAAGTTCGACCCGGAGAAAACAAAGTGGTTCAACCAACAATACCTTCGTAAAAAATCGGACGAAGAATTAGCAGAGTTGTTTGAGCCCTTTCTTAAAGAACATAATATTACAGTAGATAAAAAGTTTGCAATTGGCTTTTGCAAGTTGATAAAAGAGAAAGCACACTTTGTAAACGAGTTTTGGAGTTTAGGTTCTTTCTTTTTTATTGCACCAACTACTTATGATGCAGAGGTATTAAAGAAACGCCTGAACCCGCAAACGCTTGCTTACATTAAAGAAGTAAAAACTGCTTTTGATGCTATACAAAACTTTACAGCCGTAGAAACAGAACATGCCTTTAAAGCTGTTTCGGAAAAACTAAACATACCAACCGGACAAGTTATGCAGCTATTTAGAGTTGCTATAACCGGTGTGGGTGGTGGTCCGGCCTTATTTGAAATGCTGGAGCTGTTTGGTAAAGAAAATTCTTTAAAGCGATTGGATAATGCCATTGCTTACTTTGAAAAGCAGGGTTAATTTGAAGATGTTAGATTCGAGACATTAGATATGAGACAGCATTATGCCCATAGTTTTATATCTCTTATCTTATGTCTTATGTCTTGTGTCTTGTATTCACAAAACGTTACCATTAAAGGCATTGCACCAACACACAAGGGTAAAGAGATTTCGGTTTACCTGTATGATGATTTAATTACGCAATCACAATCCCTTCAATCTAAAGATACGGTTGATGCAAGAGGTAATTTTGAACTGACGCTTTCTATCAAACATCCGCAAATAGCGCTTGTTAAAACAGGCAACTTAACAGGTACGCTGTATGTGCAACCTAATTTTATTTACGGCATTATCTTTCCTGAGAAAGACAGCACACGCTTTGTTGCCGGAGGAACCGAACAGAATGTAAACATTATCATTAACGGAGATAGTACTGAACTTAACGCACGCATCATAGATTTTAATAATTGCTTTGATGCTTTCTGGGAGAAGAATTACAAATCTTTTGTATCAAAACAAATACACCAAAAGTTAGATTCGTTTCAGTTGCAAATAAGCAAGCGGTATGAAAAGGTAAAGCTCTCTTATTTTAAAACATATATAGAATACACCTTTGCTGCCTTTAATGAAAGTACGGGCAGACATCATGCTTATTTAGCTAAGCGTTATCTGATTGATAAGCCCATCAATTATACCAACTACGAGTACATGACTTTCTTTAACCAGTATTTTAAGCAATACATACAGCGGCAAAGCGCTACCAAAGACGGGAACCTTATTTTAGATGCTATTAACGAACAGGGTGAATACAAACATTTGAATGAACTATTAAAAAATGATGCCCTGCTTAAAAATGATACCCTGCGCGAGCTTGTTATTCTAAAATCGCTTTATGATTTATATTATGTGCCCCACTTTAAGAAAGATAAAATAAAACAAATACTGGAACAGTTGCAGGCTACAACTACAGTTGCTGAGCATAAAAAGATTGCTTTTGATGTGTTGCGTGATATCAACAACATGCGCACCGGGCAGTTGGCGCCTGCTTTTGCTTTACCCAATATAAAGCATGATACCGTTACGCTAAACACTTTTAAAGCGCGTTATGTATACCTTAACTTCTTTGCCACCTGGTGCACCGATTGTTTGCAGGAACTAAAAAAACAAGAACAACTTTACCGTAAGTATGGCGATAAAGTGATGTTTGTTTCGGTTTGCACCGATGATGATACGATGGCGTTTAAGAACTTTGCGAAGCAATACCCAACCTACAAATGGACCATACTTTATGGCGGTAAAAACAAAAAGCTGGCAGAGCAATACAATATTAAAAGTCTACCTGCATATTACCTTATTAGCCCTGATGGGTATTTGCTGCAATCTCCTGCCAGCAAACCGGACGAGGGAATAGAGTTTAAGTTCAACCAAATATTTAATATAAAGAATAAGGGGAAGTAGTTAAATGTTTTGGGATTATCCGCCCATTCCGCCACCGCCACCCATTCCGCCTTGGTCGTCGCCGCCTTCTTTCTTCTGTTGTTTTAGTTTCTTAAAGAGGCTGCTATCCATCTTACCAAACATATACATCAGGGTAAGTTTAATGTAGCGTGTTTCTCTACGGCGCGATAATTCTTGTGTGTATTGAGGTGTATCATAATTGGTACCAAACTTTTTGCTGTTAAATACATCACTAACCAACAGCGTAAAGGTTAGCTTTTGTTTGATGCTTTTAGAAAAGGTAACATCCATAAACTCGGTAACGCGGGTTGTACCCTGAGGGATAATTTGCGGCGCTTGATAATTTCCGTTTACCTGCATGGTAAAGTTTTTAGGGAAATTATATTTAATGCTTGCTTTGCCCGTCCAGCTCCAGCCATTGTTAGTTATCAGCGTTCCGGTAGGGCTTGAATAACTGATAGTGGTATAAAAAATGTTTGCATTTGCCATAAGATCTAAACTCTTAATAGGGGTTAACTTCAGGGTATTATCAAAACCTTCTACTACTTTGTTGGTTCCGTTTTGGTAGGTATTAACTAATATGTTAGGGTTGCTTGCCTCGGGATAAGAAATATTAGTAATAGGGTTTTGAGTATAACGCACATAAAAGGAGGTTAGGAAGTTTAATTTCCACCAGATGATGTTGTAGTTCACCTCGCCAATGTTTACAAACTCAGGTTGCAAACCGGGGTTACCAATTTGTATGTTGGCATTATCAGATGCAAACACAAAAGGCATTAACTGAAAGAAGTTAGGGCGGTTTATTTTACGAGAGAAGTTTATCTGGAACTCCTGGTTATGCGGCAGCTTTTTGGTTAGATACACCGCCGGAAACCAACAGTATTGTAGTTTATTCAAATGTTGATCGGGATAGTAATAAGAAAAAGAAACATCTTTATTAGTGATGTTGCCTTTGTAATAAGTCTCTTCAAAACGCAAACCAGCCATATAGTTAAACCCCAAAAACTTACTGCTATAATTAATATAAGCCGCATTGGTAAGGTTGGTGATGTTATAATTATTGGTAAGAGCAGCATACGAATCGAAAGCTCCCGGTACACCCGATGAATCATTTTTGGTTGCCTGTGTACTGAAAGAACGTTGCATAAAACTTCTTACTCCGGTTTCAAGCTTTGAATGGTCGTTAATAGGGTTTACATAATCTGCCTGATAGGTATACATCCAACTTGGGGTGCTACCTGTAGCTTCCTGAATGATATTAGGTAGCTGCACACCCATATAAGACCCCTGATACGTAGTGTAGGTATAATTATTTGCCATTAGTCCCTCGTTCAACGTTAAGTTGGTTGTAAACTCTTTGCCTTGTTTAGGGTAGGTATGCTGAAAATCTATCTTCCCTGTATAGTTATTGAAGGAAGTAACGGAGTGGTTTATCCTATCTCCGCCGAGTATAAACTTATCATTGATATCACTGTATGAGTAATTTTGATTATCGGTTGAATTAAAAGAACCATGCACATACACACCTGAAACAGTCAGGGTATTTCGGTTATTTATATAGTAATCAAATCCGGCACGCGCAAACTGAAAGGTATTTTTCATGGCGTTGGTGTCGTTTTGGTTATAGTATTTTTGTACTACACCAAAATAAGCAGGCGGAAGCACAATGTTATTCCTGTTAGTAAACCCATTGTTATCATTGGTCTGTGTGTTGTATGTATACATACCAAAAACATTAAATTTACCCTGCTTCACATTTAAGGTAGCCATACCATTGTATCTGTCGTTACCCAAAGGCGCCACTTGCAAGTTATTAGTACCCATACCGCCCATCAGCATTCCATTATAACCGGGGGTGGTATTGCGTTTCATAATCACGTTTAATATACCGCCAGTAGTAGATGCATCAAACTTTACCGATGGATTGGTAATAATTTCTATGCGGTCTATTTGGTCTGACGGGATTTGTTGCAACGTAAGCGTGGTAGGTTTACCATCTATATAAATAGCAACTGCATTGTTCCGTAAGGATACATTTCCATCGGCATCAACAGTTACACTAGGGATGTTTTTTACGGCATCTAAACCTGTACCGCCGCGTGTAGAAATATCTTTAGTTACATCATATACTTTGCGGTCAATGCTCATTTGCACCGCACTTTTCTCTTCGGTAACGGTAACCTCTTTCAAAAGTTCCTGATCGGGTTGCAACAGCATATCCCCTAAATCTTTATCAATGTTTTGCATGTTGATAAACATTTTTTGCTCTATGGTTTTATAGCCTATAAAGGAAATTCGCAACCTGAAAGCCCCAAAAGCAAGGTTATCTAAAGAGAAATCTCCGTTAGTTTTTACCAGACATCCGGCAACGGCACTATCCTTATCATACCACAGCAAAGCAACCGAAGCAAACTCTACAGGCTCTTTGGTTTGTGCATCCAATATTTTACCATACAGATGCCCAATGCTTGGCATTTTGCCACCCGGCGCACCGCCACCACCCCCCGGAAACTGAGCCCGAACGTTTAAAGCAAAAAGGATAAGAGTTATAAAGAGAACAATATGCTTTTTCATATACTAAAATTTATGGCGCAAATATAGCTCTACCAAAAGATACGCTCCAACAACAAATAGGTGTGAAGCAACGCACGGTAGGCAAACAATGGTTTTTTATCGGTAACACGCTGTTTTAAATAAAAACGCGGCAAATTTAGCGGAAGCAACGTAAACTTTAGGTTAAATTAGATAAACGGTAATCTGTATAGATAAACAGTAGTTATTTCTGTTAAGCCCTTACCCCAACCCCGCATAAAAAGCATTTTCTATGTGATACACCTTGTTGGTGGAGATTATGACGGAGATAATATCAAAGCGGCAATCAAGATCTATGTTGTTTTGCAAAATGTATTCGTGGGCGGCTTTAATTAGTTTTTGTTGTTTATCTTTCGTTACAAAACTTTCGGGTGTGCCAAAGGTATCGTTTTGGCGGGTTTTTACTTCGGCAATAATAAGCTCGTTACCCTGTTGGGCAATAATATCAATTTCTAAATGTTTGTAGTGCCAGTTGGTAGCTAAAACAGTATATCCGGCTTCTTTAAGAAACGCAGCGGCTTGCTCCTCGCCCTCTTTACCCGTTTGGATAGTTTTAGACATAAATTTTGTTTTTATCAAATGTACTGTTAATTTAGCTCCCTTAAATTAAAACTTTAATAACCAAAAGATGAAAAAATTAAAACTATTTGTTGCTGCATGTGCCTTATCTACGGCTGCATTTGCTCAGTTTGAAGGAACCATTGAGTTTAGAATGGAAACCAAAAAAGATACTACTAGCAACATTTACTATGTAAAAGGAGAAAATGTAAAGCTAGACCAGATTGGTAAAAAATCAGGCAAAGTAGAAGGTAGCTTTGTGTTTGATTTGAAAGAGAAAAAAATAAAATTCGTTAACCCTGCACGTAAGGTTTGGGGCGATCATAAATCTGAAACACCGCCAAGTATTAAAGGTACTTGCACTGTTACTAAAGGTACCGGTATGAAAACTATTTGT
Source organism: Candidatus Saccharimonadota bacterium (assembly GCA_903970545.1). Lineage (GTDB taxonomy): Bacteria > Bacteroidota > Bacteroidia > B-17B0 > Aurantibacillaceae > PALSA-968. The sequence continues at coordinate 6,890 of CAJCJB010000068.1, forward strand.
GGTAAAAAATGCTCGGATTGGACAGTAAAAAACACCGACGAGAACACTACTATTACTTATTGGATTACTACTGATAATTTTGGTTTCTTCTCTCAGTTGGTTACTCTTTGGAACCGTAAAGACAAGCAATCTGTTTACTTCCTTCAGATTAAAGATCTTCCAAAAGGTTCTATGCCTTTGTTAAGTGTTGAAACTGACGGTACAGGTGCACAAGTAAGCAAATTAGAAGCTATTAAGATTGATAAAAAAGCAGTTGATGCATCTCAAATTGCAATTCCTTCTGACTATAAAAAGTTCGAGCAATAAGCTTCATCGGGTAAAAAAGAAACCTTGTCGAACGGCAAGGTTTTTTTATGTGCCAGTGTTTTATTTATAATCGTTCTAAATTACATAAATGGTAGAAAAAAGATGCGGGCACCTACATCATGAATGCAATCTTCTATTAAATTTGCGCCCATTGTAATGGGTTTGTCATTACAATGTCATTCGTAAAAAATATGATGAAAGATATGTCCCGTAACGCTCTTAACTTCTTGTTTGGGTTGATTTTAGTGGGTTTTGTAAGCATACAACACACCTCAGCAGCCGACGGAAAAACAGTATTTAAACAAAATTGCGCGGTTTGTCACGCATTAACCGATACAAAAATTACGGGCCCTGGCTTAAAAGGGGTTGGAGACCGTGTTCCCAAAGGAGACTGGTTATTTAACTGGATTAAGAACAACGAAAAAGTAATTAAAAGCGGAGACGCATACGCGAACAAAATATTTAAAGACAATGGCAATACTGCCATGACCGTTTTTGAAAACCTTAGCGATGATGAAATCAAAGCTGTTGAAGCATACATTTTAAACCCTCCGGTTGAACAAAAAGTTGCTGCTACAGGTGGTGCGGCTAATGCAGGCGGTGGCGAAGGCAATGAAGAAGAAAATGGCGTTAACCCGCTTTACATTGTTTTGGCGGTAATGGTAATACTTGCTATCTTAATTGGTATCCTTCGTAGTGTTCGTTTGTCCTTACAAAATGTTACTAATGCCAAAGAAGGGCAACTTGAGGTTGAGCCTGCTACTTTTACAGAAGAAAGCAAAAACTGGTTAAGCAATAACCGTCGTTTTGTTGCTGTATGTTTAATTGTTCTTTCCTGCATAGGCATGAAAAGCTGCTGGAACTCCTTGTTCCGTATAGGTGTTTATTACGATTACCAAACAGGTAAGGGTTATCATCCTGAACAACCTATTAAATTCTCTCACAAAATACACGCAGGCGATAACGCCATTGCTTGTCAGTATTGCCACAACTCGGTTGAAAAATCTCGCCATGCAGGTATCCCTACGGTAAACATTTGTATGAATTGCCACAAAGGCATTCAGGAAGGTGCAGTTACCGGCACGAAAGAAATTTCTAAAATTTACGCTGCCGCAGGCTTCGACCCCAAAAAAGGAACGTATGATGTGAGCAAACAAAACCCTATTGAATGGATTAAGGTACATAACCTGCCAGACCATGTTTATTTTAACCACTCGCAACACGTAGTAGTTGGGAAAATAGAATGTGCGCAGTGCCATGGCGATGTAAAAGCTATGACAACTGTTGAACAAAAAACTCCGCTAACCATGAAGTGGTGTATTGAGTGCCACCGCAAAACGGAAGTAGCAATGGCAGGCAACGCTTACTACGACAGACTTCATGAGGCATTGAAAGAAAAATATAAGAAAGAGCATCTTACTACTTTTACCGTTGCACAAATGGGTGGTATTGAGTGTGCTAAATGTCATTATTAATTTTAATTAGAACGATTATTTCTCGATATAATGGGTACAAATAAGAAGTATTGGAAAGGATTATCGGAGCTAAACCAAAGTCCTGAGTTTTTAAAACACCAACAAAACGAATTTGTTGAGGACTTACCGATGACGGAAGCCTTAAATGGCGAGGGCACTACAAGTCGCCGCGACTTTTTGAAAGTTGTTGGTTTTACCACTGCTGCTGCTGCACTTGCTTCTTGCGAAACGCCTGTTATTAAATCTATTCCTTATGTTGTAAAGCCTGAAGATGTTACTCCGGGTGTTGCTAACTTTTATGCTTCTACTTTTTATGATGGTCATGATTTTGCTCCTGTTCTTGTAAAAACACAAGAAGGCCGCCCTATTAAAATTGAAGCTAACGAATTACTTAAAAAACATATTGGCGGAACAACTGCCCGTACACAGTCTTCTGTACTTGGTTTATATGATAGTGCTCGTTTAACAGCCCCTTATGCAAAAGGTTCTGCGTCTGATTGGAAAAGCGTAGATGCCGCTATCGGTAAGTCATTAGCAGATGCAGCCGCAGGCGGAAAAGAAATTGCCATTTTATCTTCTACTATTGTTTCCCCTTCTACTCACTCTGTATTAGCTGAGTTTACAGCTAAGTATCCTACTACAAAAGTTTATCATTACGATTCGGTTTCTTATTCAGCGCTTCGCGAAGCAAACGATAAAGTATTCAGTAAAAAAGTAACTTCTACCTACGATTTTGAAAAAGCAAATAAAGTAGTAGTAAGTGTAGCTGCCGACTTTTTAGGAACCTGGCTTGCACCGGCTGTTTTCTCTACAGCGTATGCTAAGAACAAAAAGGTTAGTCCTGAAAAACCTGAAATGGTTAAGCATTACCAGTTCGAATCTAACCTGTCGCTTACAGGTGCTAACGCCGATGAGCGTTACATGATTAAGCCTTCTGAAATTGGGAAAACAATTGTTGCTTTATATAACGAAGTTGCTAAAGCAACAGGTAATACTGGAGTTTCTGCTAATGCCAGCATAGCTTCAAACCCTGATGCACAAAAAGCTATTGCTAAAATTGCAAAAGAATTAGCGGCTGCTAAAGGCCAGTCTTTAGTTGTTTGCGGATTAAACGATACAGATACCCAAGTATTGGTTAACGGCATCAACAAAATGCTTGATAACTACGATAAGACTATCAGTTATGAGTACCACCTGAATTTAAAGAAAGGTGATGATAAAGAATTAGCAAATCTTATTGCTAATATGAATAGCGGAAAAACAGGCGTAGTTATTACATACAATAGCAATCCTGTTTACACGGCCCCTGCTAAAACAGGTTTTGCTGCTGCTTACAAAAAAGTGCCCGTTAAAATATCTTTCGCACAAACATTAGATGAAACGGCACAATTAGCAGACTACGTTTGCCCTGACCATAACTGGTTAGAATCATGGGGCGATGCAAACCCTGTGCGCGGGCATTACTCTTTGCAGCAACCTACCATCAATCCTATATTCTCTCAACCACGTTACCAAGGTACTCGTCAGGCACAAGATACCTTGTTGAAATGGGCGGGGGTTAAAACTGATTATTTAACTTACCTGCAGGCATACTGGCAAAACCATGTGTACCCTATGCAGGCTAAGTATGGCGATTTTTATAGTTTCTGGAGTAATACCTTGCACGATGGTTTATTGCATGTTCATTTTGCAAAAGCTGTTGAACCTGCTGTTATTGAGCCAATGGCTAAAGACAGTTCGGGCAAACCTTTAATGACAGGTGTTGCTGCTGTTATTGCAGATTCTTTAGCATTAAAAAAAGACGAGAAGAAAGAAAAAGCAGAAGAGAAAAAAGTAATTGCTGCCGAAGAAGAAAAGAAATTACCTGATGTTGATTATAATGCAGCTGCAGCTAAAGCAACAGCAGCTAAAAGCGGTACTTGGGAAATTACAGTTTATGAAAAAGTTTCTCTGGGTAACGGTAACCAAAGTAACAACCCCTGGTTGCATGAGTTACCCGATCCTATATCAAAAGTAACCTGGGATAACTACATTACCATGCACCCTGAAGATGTTCACGAACAAAAGTTCGGAGAAATGTTGCGTCAGGATGTGGATGGAAGCATTGCAACATTAACTGTAAACGGTGTTTCTGTTGAGTTACCTGTTTATCCGCAACCCGGTCAGGCAAAAGGAACTATTGGTGTTGCTTTAGGATACGGACGCAAAGTAGAATCATACAAAGTAGCTAAAGAGGCAGGGATAGATGGTGGTGCAAATGCATTCGAATTCTTATCTGTTACGAATGATACGATACAAAACATATCATCAGAAGTAAGCATTGCAGCTACAGATAAAATACATCAGTTTGCTGCTACGCAAATACATCATACTATTATGGGTCGCGAAGAACAAATACTTCGTGAAACATCATTAGCTCAGTACAAAGAAGATGCTGCTTCTAATAACCCAAAAGCATTTATACATACCAACCAAGGAGAAAGACCTGTAGAAGAAGTTGATTTGTGGGCTGCGCATCCACGCCCGGGTGTTAAATGGGGTATGGTTATTGATATGAATACCTGTATAGGTTGCGCCGCTTGCGTAGTAGCTTGTACAGCAGAAAACAACGTTCCTACGGTTGGTAAAGATCAGGTGCGTCGCACACGCGATATGGCTTGGTTGCGTATCGACCGTTACTATACTTCTGACATGACTCGTAAAAGAGCTGAAGAAGAACATATTGGCGGACGCAGAATGTATTTAGATATGGAAAACCCTTCTTTCAATCCGAAGGTAACTTTCCAACCTATCATGTGCCAGCACTGTAATCACGCACCTTGCGAAACCGTTTGTCCGGTATTAGCTACTAACCATAGCACAGAAGGGTTAAACCAAATGACGTATAACCGTTGTATTGGTACCCGTTACTGTGCTAACAACTGTCCGTTTAAAGTACGTCGTTTCAACTGGTTTAATTACCAAGGTAATCCTGATTATGCAGATATTAACCCATCTCAACAAGATTTAGGCCGTATGGTTTTAAATCCTGATGTGGTGGTACGTGGTCGTGGTGTAATGGAAAAATGTTCTATGTGCCAACAGCGTTTACAAGCTGGTAAATTAGAAGCTAAAAGCAGGTCAGCCTATAAAAGACGGTGCTATTAAAACAGCTTGTCAGCAAGCTTGTCCTACAAATGCTATCTCTTTCGGTGATTTGAACGATAAAGATTCTCAGGTTACTAAAGACAGAGAGAACGAACGCAATTATTTCTTATTAGAAGAAGTAGGTATTAAACCAACGGTTTCTTATTTAGTAAAAGTTCGTAATCAGGAAGAGAAAATTACTTTAGAAGCTGAGGAAGAAAAAGAAGAGGGAGAAGGTCATAAAGAGAAAAAAGAAGAAGCACACGCATAGGAAATTATAAATCAGATTAGGGATTAAAAATTATAAAAAGGTATGCACTCAGAATCACAAATAAGAGAACCGTTAATTTTAGGTCATAAAACCTATGCTCAAATTACGGACGATATCATCAGACCTGTTGAGGGTAAAGCCAATAAGTATTGGTATATGTTATTTACCGTTGCCTGCCTTACTTTTTTGTGGGGTTTAGGTTGTCTTTCATATACAGTAGGTGTGGGTATTGGTGTTTGGGGTTCTAATAACGGTGTTGATTGGGCTTGGGATATTACAAACTTTGTATGGTGGATTGGTATTGGTCACGCAGGTACACTTATCTCGGCGGTGTTATTATTATTCCGTCAGAAATGGCGTTTAGGTATTAACCGCTCTGCAGAAGCGATGACGATCTTTGCCGTAATGTGTGCTGCTATCTTCGTATTGTTTCACACAGGCAGGGTTTGGTTAGATTATATGTTATTCCCTCTTCCTAACCAATTCGGTTCTTTGTGGCCAAACTTTAACTCGCCATTACTTTGGGACGTATTTGCGGTATCAACTTACTTTACCATCTCTTGTGTGTTTTGGTACATCGGTTTAATTCCTGATTTTGGAACTATCCGCGACAGAGCTATTAACCCGATGGTTAAAAAAGCATACAACTTGTTGGCTTTTGGTTGGGGAGGAAGTGCTCGTCACTGGAGCCGTTTTGAAGAAGTATCTCTTGTACTTGCAGGTCTTTCTACTCCACTTGTATTCTCGGTTCACTCCATAGTATCGTTCGACTTTGCTACATCAATCCTTCCGGGTTGGCACACAACTATCTTTCCTCCCTATTTCGTATCAGGTGCGGTATTCTCAGGTTTCGCAATGGTGTTAACCTTAATGCTAATCGTTAGAAAAGTATATAACCTGCAAGCATACATTACCGTAAAACACGTGGAGTATATGAACATTGTAATTATCGTTACAGGTTCTATAGTTGGTGTGGCATACTTAACTGAGTTATTTATCTCTTGGTATGGCGGTGTTGAGTTTGAGCAATATGCTTTCCTTAACCGTGCAACCGGACCATACTGGTGGGCTTATGCAGCTATGATGACTTGCAACGTGGTTTCTCCACAATTATTCTGGTTCAAAAAGATTCGTACAAGTTTAGTAGCAACATTCATCCTTTCTATCGTTGTAAACATCGGTATGTGGTTCGAGCGTTTTGTAATTATCGTGCCAACATTATGTCGTACTTTCCTTCCTTCTACATGGAATATGTATCACCCTACTTTTGTTGACATTGGAATTTTTACCGGAACAATCGGAATGTTCTTTACATTCTTCTTATTGTTCTCAAGGTTCTTCCCGGTAATTGCACAAGCTGAATTGAAAACGATTTTAAAAATTTCAGGTGAGTCGCAAAAGAAAGAAGTAGCTGAACATGCACACGAACCTGCTCCAACTCACGCACATTAATAGTTAAGATTTATCAAGATATGGCAGCAACAATAAGCAAACAAATTATCCACGGCATCTACGATGATGAGGTGCCTTTGTTGGAAGCCTGCAAAAAACTAAAATCTGCAGGCATCAAAATAAAGGATGTTTTCACACCTTTTCCTATACACGGAATTGATCCTATTATAGGAGTGCCTCGTACGCGTTTGGCAATTTGTGCTTTTATTTATGGCTTAACAGGCTTGGGTTTGGCTACCTTAATGATGTGGTACATGATGGTAAGCGATTGGCCTACTGATGTGGGTGGAAAACCAAACTGGGCTTATTACTTTAATATTCCTGCTTTTATTCCTATTAGTTTTGAGTCTACTGTATTTTGTGCAGGACATGGAATGGCGTTGACTTATTTATTGCGTTGTATGTTGGTTCCGGGTGCAAGAGCAAAAAACCCTGACCCTCGTACTACAAATGATAAATTTATGATTTACCTGGAATTGAATGATGAGCAAGCGCATAAAGCAGAAGCTCTTTTACGTGAAGCCGGTGCAAGCGAAATAAATCATAAAGGAACAATAACTGAAAAATTGGCGTACTAAAAAGATAAACTTTAAGAGATGAACTTTACAAAAATTATAAATCTTAAAACTCTTACAGTAGGAGCTATTGTTGGTGTGATGGCGTTTGGCTTTACATCATGCAAAAACGCTCCTAATAGTCCGGGTTATGAGTATATGCCTGATATGTATCGCTCTCCGGCATTAAAATATTATAACACGCATGTGCTGAATGGTGATACTTTGCAAAGTGCCATGAAACCTGTTGCAGGGACTATTGCACGTGGTTGTATGCCCGGAATTCCTGTGGGAATGGATTACGAAAAAGCAGGTATGTACCTTAAAAACCCTATTGTATTTAATGATGCTGTTTTAGCTGATGGACAAGCTATTTACGGTAAATTTTGTGTGCATTGCCATGGCGATGCCGGTAAAGGAGATGGTAAAGTAGGATTAAAATTACCAGGTGCACCTCCTGCTTATGATGGAGCGGCACTAAAAAACCTTCCTGAAGGAAAAATGTTTTTCACTATTACCAATGGAAAAGGCTTGATGGGTTCTCACGCTAGTCAGCTAAGTGTAGAAGAACGTTGGAAAGTAATCTACTACGTGCAAAAATTGCAAGGACACACACCGGGGCAACCTGCTGTGGCAGATTCTGCTAAAACAGAAACAGCACAAGTGGCGAACACTAAAGGGAAGAAAGAAGTAAAA
>CAJCJB010000069.1 GCA_903970545.1 Candidatus Saccharimonadota bacterium
GGCTCTTGCGATTCGGCAAAGAATAATCATTTTGTTTCTTCTGTATTGGATAAATACAATACTAAGAAGATTAATCACCACATGTCTGAAAACAGCTACTGCGCACCTCCCCTGCCTTATGTGTATGATTCTACCTATATACCCTTATCTGATATAAAACCCCTACTTAAATTTGATACTTTGCTGGCACAAAAATATTCTTACGAAGATTTACTGATTGCCAATGCTACGGGCACGCTCTTTTTATTGCAAGACTTAATTTATTTTGAGAAAATAAAAACAGAAAGCAACCTGATATATATACTGCTAAAAAAGCAACAAATACTTGGTCGCCTGTTATTAGCCTCTACCGAAATAGCCAGTCTTGCTGCAGAGCTTGATTGCGAGAGTGAACGCTCTAAACTATTAGCCAGTTATTTAGACCAGCTAAACGATACCCGTGTGCAACGGTTTACCATACTATCTGTTGTAGCCGGTGCCATTACAGGTGTAGTAACGTTGGGCAATCATACCACCAAAGGACAAATAGCATTTGGCGTAATAGGAAGTATTGTCAGTGGCATTTCAGGTGGCTTAGCTGCAATATCTTCGCATCAGGCAGTTGTTTTCAATCATCGACGTAACCTGCTTACCGATATTTGGAATGAAAGCAAAACATCGGCTTACTACCCGCCTATAGTATGGTTTATTTTACAGCAGAAAGCTTTTACAAACACTAAGGAGTATTCAACTTTTCATAACCTAAAAGCACGCTGGATAGAAGAAGGTATGGTTGATACCACCAAAAAGAAACAGGTTGAATTGTATTTTGGCACTGGCGGCAGGTATCATGCAAATGATTTGCATACCCGCACCAATATGCTAAACCAGCTTAAAGCAGAAGTAAGGTCAATCAATCAGCAACTGCAAAGTTTAATGTTGAAATTGTCGGTTTAAACCATTTAATATCTTTTGATTTATTAGACAATAGTTAACAGGAGTAATTTAACCAATAACTATTCGCTATTAACTAATAACTTATAAATTTGCCGCATGGAACACACCCAAATAAAAGAATACATACAAGCCAATAAGCAACGTTTTTTAGATGAATTAATAGAGTTATTGCGCATACCTTCTGTAAGCGCAAAACCCGAACATGCCCCTGATATGTTGCGCATGGCTGAAGCTATAAAAGCTAAGTTTGTTGCTGCCGGAGCCGATAAAGCAGAGGTTTGTGCTACCAAAGGTTACCCTGTGGTGTATGCAGAGAAGATTATAGATGCTAAACTACCTACTGTTTTAGTTTACGGGCATTATGATGTGCAGCCTGCCGACCCTCTTAACCTGTGGGATTCCCCACCCTTTGAGCCTGTTATTAAAAAGACTCCTACACATCCCGAAGGAGCTATTTTTGCACGTGGTTCTTGCGATGATAAAGGACAAATGTTTATGCACATAAAAGCATTTGAATTGATGATGAAAAATGACTCTTTGCCTTGCAACGTAAAGTTTATGATTGAGGGTGAAGAAGAAGTTGGTTCTGCACATTTAGGCGATTGGGTAGTTGAGAACAAACAGCGTTTAAAAGCAGATGTTATTTTAATATCGGATACCGCCATCATTGCCAATGATACCCCTTCTATTGATGTAGGTTTGCGTGGCTTGGCTTATATGGAAGTTGAAGTTACCGGTACGAACAGAGATTTGCACAGTGGTGTGTATGGCGGTGCAGTAGGTAATCCTATAAACATATTGTGCAAAATGATTGCTTCCATGCACGATGAGAACAACCACATTACTATTCCCGGTTTTTATGATAAGGTGATGCAGCTTTCAGCAGAAGAAAGAGCAGATTTGAATAAAGCTCCTTTTAACTTAGACAATTTTAAGAAAGATTTAAACATAGAACAAGAACAAGGTGAGAAAGGATACACTACTAACGAGCGTACCGGCATCCGTCCTACATTGGATGTGAATGGTATATGGGGTGGTTATACAGGCGATGGAGCTAAAACAGTACTTCCATCTAAAGCTTTTGCAAAAATTTCGATGAGATTGGTTCCTAATCAAAACTCTAATGAGATAAGTGAATTGTTTGCCAAATATTTTGAAAGCATAGCACCTAAATCAGTTAAAGTAAAAGTAACTGCCCATCATGGTGGTGAACCTGTAATGGTTTCTACTTCTTCTAAAGCTTATAACGCAGCTGCAGCTGCAATGGAGCAAAGCTATGGTAAGAAACCTATACCGACCCGTGGCGGCGGAAGTATCCCTATTGTTGCACTCTTTAAAAAAGAGTTGGGTTTAGATTCTATTCTCTTTGGCTTTGGTTTAGATAGTGATGCGCTACACTCGCCGAACGAGCATTATGGCTTGTTTAATTACTTTAAAGGAATAGAAACTATTCCTTTGTTTTATAAGTACTATACTGAAAGTGCTAAGTAGTCAGTAAAATAATACTTTAAACAGTTTCTTTTTTAATTAAAAAAAGACTGTATCTTTATTATCGTAATTATGACACTGAGCCGCATAGCATACCTTACTTTATTTTTAGTTTTCACTAAATTCCTTTCTGCTCAAACCTACAATTTTGAAACCATAGGCTTAGAGCAAGGGTTACCTCAATCTCAAATTACCTGTTTAAAAGAAGATACACGTGGCTATTTATGGATTGGAACTCAGGGTGGGGGAGTAGCCTGTTATGATGGGTTAAAATTTAAAGTGTATGATGAAGCAGCTGGCATAGCTGGAAATATTATAACCTGTATAGAAGAAGACCTTAATAAACACATTTGGATTGGAACTACATACGGAGGGGTTACCCACTTTGACGGGAAGAATTTCTATAATCTCACTAGAGAAAATGGGTTGTATGCAAATGGTATAACTGCTGTGGCTACAGGTAAGAACAATATGATGTATGTGGCTTCATCAAGTGGGCTCAACACAATCGAAAATAAGACCATATCTGTTTTAAAACCTGAGATATTTTCTAATAAAACAATAAAAAAAATACATCGTGATACACAAGGCAAGCTTTGGTTCTTAGCCGGAAACGAATTGTACTTATATAATAATTACGAATGGATAAACATTAATACGCTTTATAAAATAAAGCCTGCTATTAATGCTTTGGCTCAGGATAAATCGGGTAATTTATGGGTATCAGTTCAGGGGGAGGGTTTATTTATTCTTTCAAAAAAGAATAATGACTCCTACCAATTCCTTCCTTATCAAAAAAATGAAGAGTTAAAGAATATGGCTATTCAGAATATAGTTTTTGATAGACGTAATAACCTTTGGATATGCACCAATGGATATGGTATTGCAAAGCTTGATGAAGATAAACTGCAATTTTTTAATAGAAAAAATGGGTTTAATGCAGATGCTGTTACTACTGTGTGTGAAGATAGAAATGGTAATCTTTGGTTTGGTACAAATGGAGATGGTGTAATAAAATATACCCCTTCACCTTTTGTGTATTATGATAATGTACCTGGTTTTGATGCAAGCAATATATTTGGCATACTTGCCGATAAAGAAAATAACTTATGGGTATCTCCTACGGGCAATGAGGTAATTAAGTATAATGAAAAGGGTACTATAAAATTTAATGCAAATAATGGATTAAATATAAGGGGTGCTCGTATTATTGTACAAGATAAAAAAGGTACAGTTTGGGTTGGAGGTAAGAATGGTTTGTTTTACATAAATGGAAGTATTGTAAAGAAGTATACTTTGTTACCTGATAGTAGTGCTGTACGTTCATTAATATTTGATGCAGCTGATAATATGTGGGTAGGTACCAGCGGACAAGGTTTATATTGTTTTCAAGGCAATAACATAATACATTATAATAGAGAAAATGGATTAACTCACGATTACATACATACGCTATTTCAAGATAGCAGAGGAATAATATGGATTGGTACAGGCGCAGGAGTTAATTATATTGAAAAGGGAAAGATTACTAATTATTGGCATAAAGAAGGTTTTTGTAATGATTATATCGGTTCTATCACCGAAGACAGAAAAGGTAATATGTATTTTGGTACAGACAGATGCGTAGTACAATACAATCGTTCTAAATTTAAAGCCTATACGCAAGCAGA
>CAJCJB010000070.1 GCA_903970545.1 Candidatus Saccharimonadota bacterium
TTATGTTGTTCTGATAAATTAAAATCTATATTAACCTTACATGTTGACGGGTTAGGATAAAGGTTTAAACCAACAGTTGTCTCCATGTCTTTTTCAATTCCAGCAGCGGCAGCATAAATATTTATATTATCTATATATAAATTATTACCTACCGAAGTAGAACCCGCTATAAAACTCCAACGGAACATAACATTAGGGCTTGATGTTTCTGCTGAAGTTAAGGTAACTGAATAGGTAGTAAACTGGGATGGAGTAGGTACATAAGAACTTGTACTTGTTACTCCAGCCATAGCAGAAGCTAATGTTGAACTGGTAATTACTTTTCTTGATATCCAAGAATTTCCACAATCGGTAGAAACCAATATTTGTAACTTATCAGCATTAGTAGTTGTCGTTTGTTGGTAGGCTGCTTCAAATGTTAGTGGTGATGTTGGCATATTGTAAAAATTAGCAGTTTGTAAAATACTAGTGTCACCTCCCACATTACTCAAATTATTCAGCATACAAGATTGAGAACCTGATGCGGCAGCACTAGTGGTAATTTGAAAATTCACTCCACCTGCTGAAGAAGAAACATTCCAGTTTTGGTTTGGAAGTACACCTGTTGGGCAAGTAGTAGGTTCAAAACCTTCTATAATTGGCAAAGTACCAATACCCGTAACGGTAAATACGATAATTGATGTATCGTTTGAAGTGTTTTCATCCATGGCACCATCAGGAGAATCAGTATAACAAACAATTGTATGTGTACCCGAGGTAGCAAGAATATTTGGAAGGTTTATAATTGCAGGTTGATATTCAACTAAAGAACCACTCCAAGCAATAGTATTAAATCCGTTACCATCTATTTGGTAATTGATATTACATGCAAAAAGCTGAGAGTTACCAAAGTTTTGTAACTTAACTGATACGCTAAGCGAATCACTACCTCCTATAGTCATACAATTAGAAATAGCAGGGGATGTAATTGCTGCAATACCTGCATCATACGCATTTGCAGCTAAAGGCACAATACCTGTAAGCACTCCGTGATCTTGGGAAGGATTAAATCCACCATTTGTAGTTTGTAAATTGTTGATGGAAAAGAACCCGTCGTCAGAACCTCCCCAACCCCAATTCATGTGCAAATAATTATTTGAATCATACCCGTCGCAAACCCAAGTATGCCCTCCTTGAGTAGGATCAGAACCTTCATATTGCACAGGTCTTCCAATGTTTATATCGTTTTCTATAAGAGCAATCCAAACAGAATCGTTATACGTACTAACACTGGAACGAAAAGTTCCCTGAATTTGATTAGGATCGTATCCAAAATAAGTAATGTAAGAGTTTTGAGCGCAAACAGGACTCTCCATTGAAAGAACAAAGGCACCACTTTCATCGGGGCTGTAATCCATATCAACACTTACTCCACATTGCTTCATTAACTGAGCCACCGGAGCATTATGCGTACTAACATTTAAAGGCATATTAGCCCAATTATAGGTAGTTGCTCCATAATTAGCAGAAAGCAATCCATAATTTTCATAATCACCTGCCGATTGTGATTCAGTATATGAACTTGAACCCGTTCCTTGAGGAGGGTAGCTCCAGTACCTCATTATCTGAGCCATGGCTGTTGCCACGCAACCTGTCACTGAACCACCGGGGCATGAATCGTTATAGAAAGGAGATTGATTCCATGTGCTTTGCACCAATGGTGCAACAATTACAGTTGCAGTAGACGAAGTAGAATTGCTTCCTATAAGTCTATCATTAGAAGTAGTACCATTATATCTTGCCCATTCGTTAATAGTTTTTGCCTCAGCAGTTAGGTTCATTGTACGTATGGTGCTTATTTCATTTGCACGGTATTTTGTCCAATAACCAATAGCAGTATAAGCTTTAGGCGTAACGAAACTATTTTTGGTTGAGTAACCCAAAATAGGCTTCACCACATCTTCTGCACTTACCATAACAAAGCCATCATTGGAATTAATGTTAAACACATAAAAAACCGCAGAACCCGCAGATACTTCAGTATAAGCCAACGTAACAGAAGTAACTTCTATTTTAGAGTTTTGCTTATAAAAGTTTGTTGCTACTGTTTGTGCCACAGTAGGGTTAACGGGCTTAGCACTTGCTATGTTTATTGCTGCTATAAAAACAGAAAACACATAAATTACTTTTTTCATAGATTAAGTTTTAAACTGTCTTTTTACTATAATTATTAAATATACGCAAAAGCAACGGAATTAGATTGGTTCAGACTCAATTACTTTAACACAATAATACATATAACCATACATATAACAACAAAATTATGACGAATGGTAATTTTTAACAGGTTAAAACAAGTTTTTTGAGCCTATATTGGTATAGTTTGCCAATCTTCTTTGTCTATCTGATAGATAAAATTTAATCGGCTAGGCTCTCCGTAATATTCCATTTCTACCTCTCCAATCTTTTTAGCGCCTATATTCCCTATTGCTTTTTGAGAGCGTATGTTGTTAGCCCCAATATGAAATATTACACTATCTGCAAATTTAAAAGCATGGTTAAGCATCAGTGTTTTTAAAGCTTTATTATATGCTTTTCCCCAATGGTCTCTGGCTATGAAAGTATAACCTATAACAACTGTTTTTGCTTCTTTATCAAAACCATAATACCTTGAAGTACCTATAACTTGATTTGTTGTATTATTAATCACCAAAAACGCACCACCCGATTCCATAGCTCCTTTAAAGAAGGTTTCAAATACTTCTCTTTTGTATCGATCTTTATTAGGGTGCTGTTCCCATAGCAATGGGTCTGAAGCAATTTTATATAATGCTTCGAAATTGGGTTGCTTTAAGGGTTGTATTTTAATTAGCTCGTTTGCAAGCGTAGGCTGTAGTTCAAATTCCGTATCCTGCATTAACCCGATTATAAATTAAACTTAGTCAGCCTGTTCAATGGCAAAAGGAATATCTACCATAGTTGAGAATTCACTTCCGTTTTCTTCCATGTCCGTATCATCCTTATCATAAAGCCATTTTATAGTTATAGATTCACACATTGGCTTGAGCTCTTCAATCTTTTGCAGAAAATTGTAAGTGTATTTTAAAGCAGAGGAAGAAACATAACTAAGATGGAAAGTAAAGACTAAATTTTTTTTGTTTCCACTATGCTCATTAATGAAATATAGATAATTCTTATATTCCTCAATCCATAAAAATAAGGCAGAGTAAAATTGCTTAGCATCTTCCGGACAGGATTCCCCAATAATTTCAAACTTGTTTTGTAGATGGTCCAGCGTTATCTGAGGAGTAGTATCTGTGACTGGTAAAATAAGTTTATTCATGTTTCAGGTTTATTATGGTTTTTAAAAACACAACGTCTTCAGACTTACTTTTCTTAAATTCATATTCAATAGGGTTTCCTGATTTTATTCTAATGCTTATAAGCCCAATCCCGGCATTTCCATTCTCACTATCACCTTCGTTTAGCTTCCTTTTATAGAAATCCTTCAATCCCATTTCATCCAAAGAATTGATAAAATCCACATGCCTTTTAAATGGCTCAATATCGTTCTTTCCTAAGGTACTGGTTAAAGAGAATTCCAGTACATTACCGGGTTTTAAGTTACCATCAATGCTGGTTATCTCGCCCGAAAAATTATGTTCTTTATAATACTGATAAACATTAGACACCATTTCATCAAAAATGTAACGAATTCTTTTTTGAAGAACAGAGCTTTTAGCAATAATCTCCGTGCTGCTTTTTATGTTCCGTATTAATTGCTTTTTTACTTCAAAGCTAACCGGACCACTATATGAAAATATATAATTCATCCAGGCAAAGATAACAGCATTTGAGACATCTAAGCGTATTCCTATGTTAAGAAATTCTTAAGCCCATTACTAATATATCATCATTTTGCTTACGGCTCCCTTTCCATTCCACTATAGTTTTTTCTAATAGTGCTTTTTGCTCTTCTATGGGTAGTTTATATGCCTGAGATAATACTTCTTTAAATCTGGGTGCCATCAACTTCTTTTTGCTCTCCTCTCCTACCTGGTCTGCGTAACCATCGGTACTCATGTATATCATAGTTCCCGAAGTTAATAAAACTTCTGTTGTGCTTACCCCCTTTTTAGAACTCAAAGCAAATACCCCATGTACTGATTTTACCTGTGGGTCTAATTGTTTAAGTCCTGTTTCATCCACTACATAAGCTGCATGGTTGGCTGAGGCAAAATAAAGTTTTCTTGTTTCTGTATTTATTTTGCAAATAGATATATCCATCCCATCTGCAAAAGCATCGCTTTTATCCTTTTTATTAGCAAGAGTATCAGTAACTCCTTCTCCTAAAGCTTCTATAATTGCATAAGGGTCGGTTATATTCTTCAGA
Source organism: Candidatus Saccharimonadota bacterium (assembly GCA_903970545.1). Lineage (GTDB taxonomy): Bacteria > Bacteroidota > Bacteroidia > B-17B0 > Aurantibacillaceae > PALSA-968. The sequence continues at coordinate 4,373 of CAJCJB010000070.1, forward strand.
TTCACAATTTCATTCAGCAAAGTGCTTCCTACCATACTTAAGAATGCACCGGGAACACCATGCCCCGTACAATCAACCGATGCAAAAAACAAATCAGTGCCTTTTCTTGTAAACCAATAGAAATCTCCACTTACGATATCTTTTGGCAGATACAAAACGAAAAAATCTTTCAGATACGTTTTAATCTCATCTTCATCAGCTAAAATAGACTGTTGTATATGTTTTGCATAATTTATACTATCCAATATTTGACCTTGTTTTTCTTCTACAATGCCTTTTTGTCTTGATACTTCATCTTTTTGAAGTTCGATAATATGCTTTTGCTTTTGGGTTATTTTAAACCTACGGTACAAGAAAAAAGAAAATACCGCTACCAATAGTAAAACAAAAGAAACAAGAGCTGAGAAGATGCGTTGCTTTTGCTTTTCTTCTGCGTTTATGGCATCTAATTTATCCTGCTCTGCTTTGGTTGCTATTTCTTTTTTATCGAACTCATACTGCATAGCGCTTTGTATAGTTTTCTTATTTGTTTCCTCATTATTAAGGCTGTCTCGGTATGCAATCTCCATTTTGTGGTCAGCAAAAGCAGCTTTGTAATTACCTGTGGTACTATCCAAAATAGCTAAAGCCGCATATGTTTCCTTAATCCGGTCTTTAGTGCCAATTTCCTTACTTAGAATCAGTCCTTTATTTAAATATACTTCAGCCTCCTTTGTTCGGTTTATTGAAGTATATACCTTCCCAAGATTTATAAAACAAGAAATTATACCATCTTTATCTCCAATCTCCTCTTGCATTTTCAGAGAGGCAAGCTGCATTTTTAAAGCTTCAGCATAATTGCCTTGTTTGTGATAGATAATCCCTATGTTGGTATATGCAATGGCAATGCCATTTTCATCTCCAATTTCTTCTATCATTTTTAATGAAGCCAACTGCATTTTTAAAGCTTCGGTATAATTACCTTTATCGTTATATATAAGCCCTATATTATTATATGAATCGGCAATACCTTGTTTATCCTTTATCTCTTCTTCTATCTTTAAGGCAGCAGAATAATTTTTCAGAGCTTCCTCTAAATTACCCTGATAATAATAAGTAGCTCCTATATTATTATAAGATCCTGCAATAAACCATTTATCATTTAGCTCTTCCCATATTTTTAAGGTTGCAAAAAAGTTTTTTATTGCTTCGGCATAATTGCCCTGCTGTGCATAAATATTTCCTATCCCATTATAAGATTGGGCAATACCTTCTTTATCCTTAATTTCTTCAAATATCTTTAGCGAAGCTTCATATTTTTTTAAGGCTCCGCTATAATTGCTTTGAGCTTGATAAACCGTCCCTATTTTGTTATGTACATAAGCAATATCCTGTTTATCATTAATTTCTTCAAATATCTTCAAGGCAGCAAAATAGTTTTTTAAGGCTTCAGGGTAATTATCTTTCATTTTAAAAACAGCCCCTATAAGTTGGTAAGAATTAGCAATTCCTTTTTTAAAATCTATTTTTTGAGCAAGTTCTAAAGCTTGTTTACAATAAGCTAAACTCTTATCAGGTTCGCCAACCTTTCTATACTCAAAGGATACATTATTAAGATGCTTTACTTTATTAGTATCTGTTGCATCAGTTTTAAGGAGAGTTAAAAGCGAGTCTATCTTTTTATTTTGTGCTAAAGACCTCATCCCCAACCCTTGTCCCAATAGAAGAAGGGAGGTAAAAAATATATAAAGAAGTTTTTTCATATATGTTTGTTAAGGGATTCTGAAACCCATTACTAATATATCATCATTTTGCTTACGGCTCCCTTTCCATTCCACTATAGTTTTTTCTAATAGTGCTTTTTGCTCTTCTATGGGTAGTTTATATGCCTGAGATAATACTTCTTT
>CAJCJB010000071.1 GCA_903970545.1 Candidatus Saccharimonadota bacterium
CAAGTACAGCCAATCCAATAGCAAGCCCTACAACTACTACTGTTTATACGGTTACCGGAGCTAATAGTAATGGTTGTACTAATTCTATACCCGCTACTGTAGCATTAACCGTTTACTCTACCCCAATTCTTAATACCAGTAGTTTATCTATTAGTGCTGCAAATTGTGGACAGTCTACAGGCGGCGTTGGTGGAATTACCATACAAGCCGGAACCGGAACCCCTAGTTTTTCTTATCAATGGTATTCTTTAACACCTGCGGGTACATATACTGCTATTGCAGGTGCAAATTCTCCAACATTGACCGGTGAACCAACTGGCACATATAGTTTACAGGTAATTGACGGAAATTTATGTATTGCAGGAGAAGCTGGTGGGGTAACTACTTTTAGTGTTCCTTCATCAACAGGTGTGGTAGCATCTTTTTCAGCTTCACCTACTTCATCGGTTAGTGTAGTTGTAGCTTCTTCCCCAACTTCTGCAACCGCCAGTTCAATTACAGGTAACATTCCTTTAGGTATACAATTTACTAATACTTCAATAGGAGCAAGCACTTACACTTGGACGTTTGGCGATGGCTCGCCGGATAGCCTAAGTCTAAACACATCACATAGTTATACGGCTACAGGTACGTATACTGTAACATTAGTAGCTGCAAGTAGTGGTGGTTGTAAAGATTCTGCTTTCATAATTGTAATAGCTGATGTTCCTACCAGTATAATTATTCCTAATATATTCTCTCCAAATGGAGATGGTATTAATGATGCTTTCTTTATAATCAATACAGGTATGGTCAGTTTAAATTGTAATATCTTCAATCGTTGGGGGCAATTATTGTTTACCATAACGGCTCCGAACCAATCTTGGGATGGAAAGACACCTAACGGAGATAATGCTCCTGAAGGAACTTACATGTATATCCTACAGGCACAAGGCTTGGATGGTAAAGCATATAAACAAGATGGTGCTGTTACTTTAGTGAGGTAAGATAGAATCCCCCATTAAAAAATCCCCGAAGAAAAAACTTTGGGGATTTTTTGAATCCAATTACCGGAAGGAGCAACCTAACCCTATTTATCTGATTTTTCTATTCAACCGTTGCTATCATAACGTTTACCTAATTACAAGTGTAGGTCAAAATTAATTTGCAGGAATTAAAAATAGAGTATATCTTTGCAAACCAAACAGTCGGTTTTTACTTGAAAGACTCAAAAGAAAATATTTTAGAAGTATCACTTAACCTGTTTCTCCAGAAAAACTATAAAGAAGTAACCATGCAGGAAATTGTCGAAAAGACAGGACTTTCTAAGGGTGCTTTTTACCATTATTTCAAAAGCAAGGAGCAGGTGTTTGAAGAGGTTATAAATCATTATTATACTGATTATATTATTTCTGATTACACGATATTTTCTCAAGCCTCTTTAGTTCAATTCTATACCGATGTTTTATTAGAAAGAAAACGAAAAGTAAGTACTTCAAAAATAATGGACAGTAATGAGAAAAAGGTGTTTACATCCAATCATTACTTTCTGATGTTTGATGCCATGAAATTGTTACCTGATTTCAAAAGACAACGCATTCAACAACAAAAGGATGAACTTAAAGTTTGGATTAAAGTAATAGGGGTGGCAAAAAAGAGTAAAGAAATCAATTCAAAAATGGATGATGATAAAATAGCTAAATTATTTATTCTTTCAGGCAAGGGAGTAGGTATTAATTGTATTATGGAAGATAATCCCGATCCAACCAAAGAAATAAAAGCGCTTTGGGATGGCTTATATAACGAATTAAGAAAGTAGTTTTTTGACATAAACTATACCGAATAGTCGGTTCTAATAAAACTAACAAATACAAAATGGAACAAGAAACAAAAAAGAAGAAACCAACCAGACTAATCATCATTGTGGTAATTGCATTAATAGTAATTGGCACAGGCGTAGCTTATTTTATAAGTGGGGCATCCTATGAAACAACTGATAATGCGCAATTAGACGGAGACCTTGTGCCTATACGTTCCGGTGTTACAGCATATATCAAAGATATTCGTTTTAAAGATAACCAGCTGATAAAGAAAGGTGATACCCTTATTTTATTTGATATGGATGAGTTAAAGGCGAAAGTATTACAGGCTCAAGCAACATTGGATAATGCGAATGCAAATTTACTGGCCGCTCAAAATAAGGCTGCTGCAAGTAGCGAAAATGCTACTGCTTCGGTAGAAACAGCTGAATCTAACCAGCAAGGTATTGTTGCTTCAAAAGCCAGATTGGAAAAAGCACAAAAAGATTTTGACAGAATTGTTGAACTTCAAAAAATTAAAGCAGCCACACAAGAACAATTTGATAATGCACAATCCAATTTACAAATTGCAAAATCAGACTATGCAAAAACAGTAACCCAACAACAATCTTCTAACTCTTCCTCGCTTGGTTCAAAAGCACAAGCTGTTTCAGACCAAAACCAAATTGAATTGGCTAAAGCACAAATTAAGCAACGGGAAGCAGAGCTTATACTGGCACAAAAACAACTTTCTTATGCAACCGTTATAGCACCCAGCAGCGGTGTGGTAACTAAGCGATCTATTCAGCTGGGGCAGTATGTTACCATGGGGCAATCTCTGTGTGTAATAATTGATACAGAAAATTATTGGGTAACGGCTAATTTTAAAGAAACACAATTAGGTAAAATGAAAATAGGCGACGAAGTGGAAATTGAGTTAGATGCTTATCCTGATTTAAAGTTAGTGGGTAAAATTGAATCTTATTCGGGCGCAACAGGTGCTAAGTTTTCTTTATTGCCGCCGGATAATTCTACCGGAAACTTCATTAAAATAACCCAGCGTTTTCCTTTGCGTATTTCACTTGATAATTTTCCTAAAGAAAGAGCAACAGATATATTCCCGGGGTTAAGTGCATTTGTAAAAGTAAAAATTAAGTAAGAAATGGAAGCTTCTATTCCAAAGGAAGAAATTATAAATACTACCGACAAGGGGAAGAAAAAAGAAATTCCCCTTGTACACGAAGATACCTATCCTACCGGTGCGGCTAAATGGATATTGATTATTACTGCCATATCCTGTGCTGTATTAGAACTAATTGATACTACCGTAGTAAACGTTTCTTTACGTGAAATTAGCGGGAACATTGGTGCTACTACTACAGAAATAGCCTGGGTAATTACTGCATATAGTATAGCCAACGTTATTGTAATTCCACTCTCCAGTATGTTATCCAATTTGTTTGGACGACGAGTATACTTTACCGTATCAGTTATCATATTTACATTTTCATCTTTAATGTGTGGTCTGTCCACTAGTTTATGGACACTTGTATTTTGGCGCTTTGTTCAGGGTTTAGGTGGTGGCGGTCTTTTATCTACTGCACAATCTATTATTATTGGAGCGTTTCCGCCAAAACAAGTAGGCATGGGTATGGCAATATTTGGATTGGGAATTATCATAGGACCAACCATCGGGCCTGTGCTTGGTGGGTATATTACCGATAATTTTTCGTGGCATTGGATATTTTTTATCAATGTGCCTATTGGTTTTACGGCTTCAATATTATCATGGACCTATGTTACCAACCTTGCCGGAGCAAAAAAACCGGATAGAATAGATTGGTGGGGAATTATATTTTTAATCATCGGCATTGGTTCTTTACAATATGTTTTAGAAGAAGGAGGTATAAAAGACTGGTTTGAAAGTGATGAAATTATTTTCTTCTTTATTACAGCTATGGTAGGACTCGTAGCATTTGTTATAAGAGAGCTATCTATAGATTATCCTGCCGTAAACCTTCGCTTATATAGAAGCTTTAATCTAGCGATGGGCAATATTTTGAATGTAATTATTGGAATGATTCTTACCGTTTCGGTTTTTATTTTTCCTTTATTTACACAGGTTTCTTTAGGTTGGACAGCCACACAAACAGGTGCCTTTATGATTCCCGGTGCTTTGGCAACTGCCGTTGGAATGATTTCTGTAAGCAGAATTGTGAGCGGAGGTGCTAATCCTAAAATTATGATGCTTATTGGTCTTAGTTTCACATCCACATTTTTAATTCTTTTATCTTTTTCCGGACCCGATTCAAATGCCAGTAATTTCTTTTGGCCTTTTATCCTCCGCGGTATTGGAATGGCATTTATGATGATGCCGGTATTGACTTTAGCAGTTGCCGGTTTAAAGGGTTCAGACCTGGCGCAGGGTACGGGTTTATCTAATATGCTTCGTCAATTAGGGGGAGCTATAGGTGTGGCACTTGTTAATATATACTTAGACCATCAGAATGCAGAGATTAAAAACAATATGGTGTCAAATATTACTGACTATAGTAGCATGACGAGCGAAAGATTGGCGGGTTTTACCCAAACATTTTCATCAGCCGGATATAGTACCGATGAAGCTGCTCAAACAGCCAATATGCTGGTGGATGGCATGGTAACTAAACAGCAAATGCTTTTAAGTTATGATCATGGGTTTTTGATGCTTGGGTTATTTGTGCTTTTATGTGCGCCCGTTATATTACTGATTAAATATAAAAAAGGACAAAAACTACAATCTGTAAGCGACCATTAATAAATTAAGATTTAAACAATGAAAAAGATAATTATACTAATACTGTTTGTTGCATCGGTTTCTGTTTATGCACAAAAACAGTCGGGAAGTAATTTAACTCTTGGGGTTCGAGAGGCTATAGATATGGGTTTAAAAAACAGATATGATGCTCAGTCTAAAAAATATAATTTGGCTATTGCCGATAATAGAATAAGCAAAAGCAAAAAAGAGTGGATACCTGATATTTCGGGAAGTGGTAATGCGCGTTATAGCCCACAATTGCAGGGAACATATATACCTGCTCATTTCTTTAGCGCGAATCCCGAAGTAGTTGCACTTGGCGCAAAAAGCACTGCCATATTTGGTTTAGACCTTAACCAAAATATTTATAAACCCGGTATTACTACCGATGTAAAAATTGCTAAAAACGGTTTGGCTTTAGAACAGGAAAAAAACAAACAGGATGAGAATACGATAAGAGAACAAATTGCTTTTGCGTACTTAAATGTATTGCTAAGAGATTTACAAAATAAAATCGCCGGTAATGATGAACAACGTTATAAAGAATATGCTGAAGTAGCAGAGGGGAAATATAAAACAGGTACCTTAATAGAAAACGATTATTTAAAAGCTAAGTTAGATTATGAAAATGCCAAGGTTGAAACATCAAAGGCAAAACAGAACTATGATTTGGCTTTAAATAGTGTAAAGTATCAAATAAATGTGCCTCTTGAGACACAGCTTGTTTTATCTGACACACTTAATTCTCCTAATTTATCTTTTAGCGATTTGCCTACAAAAGCTGATGCAAACAACCGTACAGAGATTAAACAATTAATATTGCAGCAAGAAAATAACAAGTTACAGGTAAATAAGAACCGTCAGAATGCCCTGCCTTCACTCGCTTTTTTTGCCAATTACTCACAACAGTTTACTTATACAAACCTTGATTACGGATTGAAACAATGGTGGACTCCTTTTAACTATCTTGGTTTAAGGTTAAGCATCCCTATAACAGCTAATTTCAAGAATTACAATAGTATTCAGGAATATAGGTTCAAAAGCATGCAAACTGATTTAGATATAAAGCAAAGAACTGCAGATATAAATTATGAGATTCAAAAAACTTCTACAGAGTTAAGCAACGCCTTAAAGAATATGCAAACCACGAAAAGCAATTATGATCTGTCAAAGATTATATATGCTAACGAAAAGCAACAATATAATTTAGGCTCATTACTTTACAGCAATTTATTAGATACAGAAAGAAGCCTGAGTTCAGCTGAACAAAATTATATCAAAGCTGTGTACGATTATTTAATTGCTAACATTAACTACCAAAAGGCAATTGGGAATTATTAATCAAGTTGTATAATTCTTTTAGAAAATTAAACCCTCTTCACCGTCCAAGCCTCTGGCTTATTGGCAAATAACTTCTTAGTGGCTTGCCATACGCCTTTAAATAAATCGGAGTTACGATAAGCCTCTAAGTAACTCTCATCTTTCCAATAACTATAAGTAAAATATATGTTGGGGGTGTTTACATCATTCAATAACTCAAGGTGGGTACAGCCTTCAAAGCTGGCTATTTTGGTTTTGTTTTCGTTAAACAGGTTTAAGAAACTCTGCACTTCCTGCGGAATGAAAGTCATTTTTACAATGCGTATAATCATAGCCTAATCCTCAAATTGAATAGAAATATTAAAATCGGTATTGGTGTTCATCCCTCTGGGAAATAGCATCCTGCTTGCTTTCTCACGGTTGATGGCAATTTCTAAATAACCGAAGGTGTTAAACAGTGCTAAGGCAGTATTGGTACTTACATCATCGTAATCTCTTACAATTCTGTCAATTTCCACACCGGGCAAATTAATAATGAATTTGCGCCCTGCACGTTCTTTATCAAAAAAGGCTTTGGTAATATTGGTTACCACGTTGCCAAAATCATCAATATGCAAACATCTGCCAATAATAGATTGCGGCGTAACCGTTGGCTGAAAGCCCATTAGCTGCATGTAATCTGTACAAGGTTTTAAAACATCTGGCTTAGTGCTTGTGGCAGCCAAAGCGCGTATCATAGCATCTTTCAAAAAGAATAAACCGGCTTCAAACTCCTTACCATCAAAATACGAGATGCTTGCTTTATCCATATCCTGCAATAAGGTTATAAAGCCGTTATCTAGGCAAATTATTTTCTGATTGTTTATTTCAATATATAATAAGCGCTTGACAGTTGTTTGGTTTTTAACCCCAACTAAATGAATGGTATTGGCAGGAAAGAATTTATAAGCATTTCCAAAGATATAAGCGGCATGCGTGAGGTTGAATTTATCGATCTCGTGGCTAATATCAATTAGCTGTGCATTTTGTATGGTTGATAGCAAAGCCGCTTTTACCAAAGCCACGTAGTTGTCTTTAGTGCCCAAATCGCTGGTAAGAGTTATGAGTGGCATTGTTTTATCTTGTTAGTAACAACCATAAAATTTCTGTAAATTAATACATAATTTTACTCCCATTGTTGTACTGCTTCTTTTTTGATTAACACATTTGTAAACAATTATTTTGAGCGAAAAGACCGTAAATATTGATGCTTTTGAGCCTGTGGAACTATATGGGGTTAACGACCAAAAGCTGAATACCATCAAAAAGTATTTCCCTAAACTGCGTATTGTAGCACGTGGTTTTGAGATGAAACTAATGGGCGATGCTTCCGAGATTTCTCGTTTTGAACAGAAACTAAAACTGCTTTCCGACCATTACCATAAAGCGGGTACGCTTACCGATGCTTCTATTAACCGACTTCTCGGACAAACAGGCGATAACATATTGGAGCAAAGTATAGATAATGGCAGCGATATTATTTTGTTTGGCGTTACAGGTAATGCCATTAAAGCGCGCACGGAGAACCAGCGCTTAATGGTAAAATCTATCCTCAAAAATGATATGATGTTTGCCGTTGGTCCTGCCGGAAGTGGTAAAACCTATACCGCTGTGGCGCTTGCCGTAAGAGCTTTAAAGAACAAAGAAGTAAAACGTATTATACTTACCCGTCCGGCGGTAGAAGCGGGAGAGAACCTCGGTTTTTTACCTGGAGATTTAAAAGAGAAGTTAGACCCCTACCTGCAACCTTTATACGATGCCTTGTACGATATGTTGCCTCCTGATAAATTGAATCAGTATATAGAAAGTCAGGTAATACAAATTGCACCTCTTGCTTTTATGCGAGGAAGAACATTGGATAATGCCTTTGTGATTTTAGATGAAGCGCAAAACACCACAAAAAGCCAGATGAAAATGTTTTTAACCCGTATGGGCAACAGCGCCAAGTTTATTATTACGGGCGATACCTCTCAGGTAGATTTACCCCGCAACCAATCATCAGGCTTGCTGCATGCCATTAATTTGTTAGAAAAAACAAAGGGTATAGATTTTATATTTTTACAAGCAGAAGATATCATCCGTCATAAACTGGTAAAGGATATTATTGCGAGGTATGATGAGGAGAAAAAAATAGTTATATAATTTAATATGAATATTGTTACCCAACCCATGAACGCATTAGCGCAAACAAACTTTACGTTTAAAAACCAAACGTCTTTTTATAAAGGAAAAGTAAGAGATGTTTATACCATTAATAATAAGTATTTGGTAATGGTTGCCTCCGACCGCATCTCGGCTTTTGATGTGGTTCTGCCCAAAGGCATTCCATATAAAGGACAAGTGCTTAATCAAATAGCCGCTAAGTTTTTACAAGCTACTGCCGATATTGTTCCTAACTGGATGCTGGCAAACCCCGACCCTGTGGTTACTGTGGGAAAAATGTGCACCCCTTTTAAAGTAGAAATGGTTATCCGTGGTTATTTGGCGGGTCATGCAGCACGTACCTATGGAAGTGGTTTGCGTGAACTGTGTGGGGTGAAATTGGCAGAAGGATTAAAAGAAAATGATAAACTACCCGAACCTATTATTACCCCAACCACTAAAGCCAGTGAGGGGCATGATATGGATATATCGCGCGAGGAGATTTTAAAACAAGGCATCGTTAGCGAAGCCCATTACCTACAACTGGAAAAATATACCCGTGCTCTTTACCAACGGGGTACCGAAATGGCAGCTAAACAAGGCTTAATTTTGGTAGATACCAAATATGAATTTGGTTTGGGCGATGATGGTAAAATATACCTGATAGATGAAATACACACTCCTGATTCGTCGCGGTATTTTTATTTAGAAGGTTATGCCGACAGGCAGAGCAGGGGAGAAGCCCAAAAACAATTGAGTAAGGAGTTTGTACGCCAATGGTTGATTGCCAATAACTTTCAGGGTAAAGAGGGGCAAGCCGTACCCGAAATGAGTGAGGAATGGGTAAATGAAATATCTAACCGATATATAGAATTGTACGAAAAAATAAGCGGAGAGAAGTTTGTACGCCACGAGGCTAAAGATTTGGCGCAGCGGGTAGAAACAAACATTAACACTTATTTACAAACATTAAATTAAAGCAATTTTGCTAAACCCGATGCTATTTGTATTTTCGCACAAAATTTAATTATGGCACAGATACATATTACAGGAATTGAATACGTGGAATTGAACCAGGATGAAGTAACTTTTACCTACAAACCCGATGTACCTAAGTTAAAGTTAGTAGGTACTGTGTATGAAGCCAGCGAAGATAGCGAGGAAGATGATATACACAGTGTGGTATTTTTAACCCAAAACCAGCTGAATAAAGTACTTTTAAATAAAGAAGTAGAGCTAAAAACTAACGATGATGGTAAATGGCAAACCATAAAACCACTTACCCGCGAACAGGTTAAAAAAATAGGCTTGGTATCTTTAGAAAGCGAATACTTAGGCAAAAAAGGAGATTATAAACGCTTTGAAGTAACCAAAGTAGAGCAGTAAACTTAAAATAGTGTAATAAAAAAAGCCTTTCCATTAACCGAAAGGCTTTTTTGTTTTACTCCTGCGCCGTTGCAAGGAAAAAATTAGGCATAAAAAAGCCCTTCATTACTGAAAGGCTCTTTTGTTTGTAAAAGCAGAAATTATTTTTTGCCTTTTTTACCGCCTTTTTTTGCAACTTCTTCTTCTTCAACTTTTTTCAAAGAATCAGCTTTAGCAACTTGTGCTAAAGAATCAGCTTTAGCAGCTTCAGCAGCTTTCGCCATTTCAGCAGCCTTCGCAATAGAATCTTGCTTCATCACTTCCATTAAAGAATCTTGTTTAGCTTTTTCTTTTTTCGCGATTTCTTCTTTGCTTGGTCCGCAAGCAACAACAGCAACTGCTAAAGAAGCAACTGCAATTAATGATAGAACTTTTTTCATGTTTTGGTTTAGGTTTTTAATTTATGGCGGCAAAAGTATATGTTTTTGCATTATTAACAAAAAAAGTGCTAAAAATTGTTAGTCTGCTACTGTTCATTAATTTATGAGGAGAAGCCCTAACTATATTGATAAAAACCGAACATTTACATAGATGCAAACTGAGGATATAGAATCCATAAATAACAACAATACCACTCCTAACTCCAAGAGAAAAAGAATAGGTAAAATATTTCTTTGGTTTATTGGTATTCTATTTGTATTGCTTGTTACGCCTGTTATTCTGGTATTTGTGTATGAGAAAGAAATAAAGTTGCAAATAGTTACCGAGCTTAACAAACACCTTAAAGTAAAAGTATTTATAACCCCCGATGATATAGATTTTACCATCCTTAAAACATTTCCCAAGGCAGCTATATGGTTTAAAAACATAACCATTATGAGCTCTTTAACCGATATACCCAATGATACCCTGCTTAAAGCCAAGAGTATTTATTTATTGTTTAATGCAAAAGATATATGGAATAAAAAGTATGTGATTAATCAGATAGAAATACAACACGTCGCGCTTAGAGTTGTAGCTAACTCTATAGGAGAAACAAATTATGAAGTCTGGAAAGAGGATGAAAACGGTGATGAAAAGAAACAATCAACGCAATTTAAACTCAATAAAATTATTCTGAATGATTTTGAATTTGCTTATAAGAATTACCAAAGCAAAGTAAAGCTGGCATCAAACTTTAAAGAAGTAGTTTTCTCAGGCAACTTTACAGATGAGGCGTATGAACTTACCCTGAATGCACAGGGCTTTATCTCGTATATAAAATCAAACAAAAAGAATTACTTAAAGAATAAAAATATAACGATTGATTTATCGGCTGCGGTAAATAAAAATACGTATCGTATTGATAAGGCTGAGGTGGCGCTTAATAAATTATCTTTTTCGGTGCAAGGCAATCTTACCAATGCTGATACTGCCATGCCTTGCAAAATTGCCTGCAAAGGAAAGAATATAAATATACAATCGGTGTTGTCTTTGCTTCCTGAAACCTTTTACAGCAAAATAAAAGATTATGAAAGTAACGGTGTGTTTTACGCAGAGGCTAACATAGATGGGAATTTAATCGATTATAACAGCCTGAATATTGCTTCCTCTTTCGGAATAAATAATGCCAGCGTTACTTACACGCCTTTAAAAACGAAGTTGAATGATGTAAACTTTACCGGTTCTTTTACCAAGCAAAAGTATAAACCCGAGTCGCTAACGCTTAAAAACATTCAGGCGAAACAAAATCAGAACTATGTTTCCGGTAATTTAGAGTTGAAAAACTTTGCTGCACCGCATCTTTCTTTTGATGCCAAAGGGAAATATAACTTACAGGATTTACTTGCCTTAGTTCCTATCGATACGCTGGGATCAGCTAAAGGAATAATAGATTTTGATTTGAATGCATCTTTAAATCTGTATGAACTTTCTTCCAAAAAGCATGAAGCAGGCGATTTAAACGGAAAGATAAAACTAAATGAAGTTGAACTCGCTTTTAAAAATGGTAAGATTATACAAGTACCCGAAGGGCTTGTGAGGGTTGAGAATGAAAATGTATTTACCGAAAACCTAAAGATTATTCATCAAACATCTACCTTGCAAATTAGTGGTAACGCCACCAACTTATTGAACTATCTCTTTAAAGAAAATCAGAAGTTATACATTGATGCCGACATCACATCGCCTCTTATTAATGTAAATGATTTTTTGTTTAAAGCTACAGAAACTAATACAGATAAGAGTTCTACGGCAAATAAAAAGATTGTAGTCATTAATAAAAACATATCAGCTAACATAAAACTGAATATAAATAAAATTGAGTTCAACAGTTTTAGTGCCAAGAATTTTGTAGGAACACTTGAATTAAAGAACAGGAAATTATTGGCTAAGAATTTTTCTTTTGCTGCATTTGATGGAGATATAACATTAGATGGTTTTGCCGATGCCAGCGACAGCAATTTTGTGAAAGTAAATTGCGCAACTAATTTGGTGGATGTGGATATAAATAAAATGTTTAGTGAGGTGAATGATTTCGGGCAAACTATTGTTACAGATAAGAACTTAAAAGGTAAAGCCACGGCACAAATTGATTTTTCTGCCACATGGAATAACCGTTTGGAATGTGATTTATCAAGCATCTTAGTGGGTGCTGATTTAATCATTGATAAGGGAGAGCTAATAGATTTTACTTCGCTGGAGAGTCTTGCTAAATATATTGAACTGAAAGAATTAAAACACATTAAATTCTCTACCTTAAAAACGCATGTGGATATAAAAAACCAATTGATTTCTTTCTCTAAAACAGAATTAGGGAATTCCGTACTTAATTTAAATGTATGTGGCACGCACAGTTTTAATAATGAAATTGATTATCACATAAAATTATTGTTGAGCGAATACCTCGCTAAGCGCCCGGGTAAAAGCAAACAGATGGATGAAGAATTATTGGAGAGTGAAACCGATCCCGAATCTAAGCGTTGTGTGTTTATTCGTATGACCGGTACGGTCGATAAACCCATTATTAGATACGACCGCAAGGCGATGAAACAAAAAATAAAACAGGATATTAAAGATGAAAAGAAGAACCTGAAGAAGTTATTGAACGAAGAATTCGGGTGGTTTAAAAATGATACTACGATTAAGAATCAGGATTCAAGAAATAAGAAACAAGACCAAAAGTTTAAAGTAGAGTTTAATCCTGACGGTAAAAAAGATAAGCCCGATGGTAAAAAGAAACCTAAAGAAGAGGAGGAGGATTTTTAATAATCCATTTTTTTGAAATCTTTTCCAAAAAAATTTACTTTAAGTTTACATTTTATTACTTTCTACTAAAGCCCCTTCCTTAACATTAAGTTAACATACGCTCCTTTCTTGTAAATAAAACAACATAGGCAATAGGTATTAATACCTGATTATTGCA
>CAJCJB010000072.1 GCA_903970545.1 Candidatus Saccharimonadota bacterium
AAGAGATTTATTTTTATATTAAAGTTAAACATGCTGTTTTCGCCTTGTAAGATACAGCAAAAACGAAAACAAAGAAACAGGGTAAATTGCAAACATCAAGGAATTTTGTAAGTTAAAAACAGATTGGTTAATAAGTAATAATGCCAGACAGGCCCCGGTTATATTTATCATAAAAAAGATACCTGCTATTTTTTTCTCAGTAATTCCGTTATAAAACAAATTATGTGTGGTATGGTCTTTACCACCCACAAACGGAGACGAACCTTTTAGTATTCTATTAATTACTACAATAGCCGTATCGGTGAGCGGCATTATAAAAACCAATGCCACAATAATCAAATTGTTTATAGGATACATAACGGGGAAATTATGTTTTTCAATAACAGGAGTATTCCAACAAAATTCTATCCCGCAAAAGGCTAAAAAAATCCCTAAGAATTGACTGCCGCTATCTCCCATAAACATTTTTGATGGATGCCAGTTATAAGCCAAAAACCCACAAAGACTGCCAATAACCGCAATTATAATAAGTGTTATAGGTTGTGTTTCTAAATTCATCTGCACGCTAAAAAAAACAGCAAATAGACATATGGTTAATGTTGTAATAGATGATATCCCATCCATGTTGTCAAGCATATTAATAGAATTCATTAAGGCTACAACCCATATAAGTGTTAGGGAGTAATTTAGAAATTCGCTTTCAAACGTGTTTATTTTAGTTCCTGTACTTATAAGTATAATCCCACATACACATTGTATAATGAACTTTACAAGCGGCTTGGTGTCATATGCGTCATCCGCCATACCCATCAGAAAAGCGGACGTGACGGCGCATAAAAGACCCACAATTTTTAAGGTAGAAAACAAACCCTGTTTGCCTTGTGTTATTATTTCTAAAAAAATAAATGCAAATAAGAAAACTATATAAAATGATAGTCCGCCAAGAGCTGGTTTGGCTGTTGAATTCCAGCGTATTTGTACACTATTGTTTTTACGCGTACCTAAGTTCTTAGAAAAATTTAAAAGCAGTTCGTTTATTAAAACAGAAAAAATTAATGTTCCACAAAATAGAAACATATATAATAAAGGTATGTTTCCTAAAAAGTTCATTGTTTTTAAAACGGAGAAATAAAATCTTTTAACAAAGCTCCTGCTTTGTCTTTTTCAGAAAGAAGTGGGTTTTCTATGTTCCAGTTTATATTAACATCCTTGTCGTTCCAAGCAATAGATGCTTCTGATTCTTTATTATAATAATTGCTGCATTTATAATGAAAAATAGTATCATCTTGCAGGGTTAAAAACCCATGGGCAAATCCAACAGGTATCCAAAACATGATTTTATTTTTTTCTGTCAACTCGATTGAATAATACTTTCCATAGGCTGGGGAGTTTTTGCGAATATCAACAACTACATCTAACACAGCACCTTTAATAACCCGTACCAATTTACCTTGGGCATGTGGTTCTTTTTGAAAATGCATCCCACGCAAAACCCCCTTTTGAGAGAGTGACTGGTTGTCTTGTACAAATATTTCCTTCACTCCTGCTGCAATCAAAGATTTCTGGTTAAAACTCTCAAAAAAATATCCACGAGCATCTTCAAAGACTTTTGGTTTTAATACAAGCAATCCTTCTATAAAAGTTTTTTCAACAACCATTTAACTTACGCTTATTTTCTTTTTAAATAACCCTCTTTTCTTTTTTTTCTCACTTTTTTCTTCGTAATAGCCATATTTATTCCCGTAACCATATCCGTAACCATATCCATACCCATAGTTGTATCCATAAGTGTTTCGATTAATGTCGACACCATTTAGCACCACAGAAAGGTGAGCTACTTTATTTTCGTTCTGAAGCCTATCTAATATTTGAATATAATTTCGTTTAGAATAATCCGATCTAAAAACATAAATAGGGTAGTCTGCTTTTGATATCATCGCCACACCATCAGTTACAAGACCAATTGGGGGATTATCAATTACAATAATATCATACATTTTTTTAAGCCGGTCTAGTATTTCGTCCATTTTAGGGCTAATAATTAATTCTGAGGGATTAGGGGGGATCGGGCCAGCAGTAATAAAATCAAGCCCCGATAGAGAACTTTTATTTACACACTCATCCAAACTGTTTTTTTCTATCAAGAGCGTACTCATCCCCTTTTCATTAGCAACGCCAAATCCTTTGTGTATTTTAGGTTTTCGCATATCCAAATCTAGGATAATTACTTTTTTGTTTGAAAAAGCAATAATTCCAGCAAGGTTTATAGCTACAAATGTTTTCCCTTCGCCAGACACAGTTGATGTAAGTGCTATTATTTTAGTGCTCTCGGTGCTCGATATATATTGTAGATTACTTCTTATTGTTCTAAAAGCCTCTGCAATTAGTGATTTTGGGTTTTTATCTACGACCAATTGAGATACGGGGATTTCTTTGTCATAATTAGGAACAATACCCAAAATATTTACGCTGGCACTCATTTGTTTGGTTATTTCATTTAATGAGTTAATGTCATTATGCATTAAGTAACGCACTATAATAATAATCAATCCCATCAATAACGAACTTAATATTGAGATTAAAGCTATATTTTGTTTATTCGGCGAAATTGGGTTCATGCTCGGTGTGCCTTTTTCTAAAACAACTGTTTGAGACACAAAGCCCGCTTTGGAAATGGCAAATTCTGTTTTTTTCTCCAATAGCAGGGTATAATATTTTTCATTGATACTAAAAAACCGCATTAAACGGGCATATTCAATTTGTTTCTCAGGTTGAGAAGCATATTTGCTGTCATACTCATTTGATTTTGATTTTAAGTTTTGTAACTTCGATTGCATTTTCTGACGTAATGAAAAAATACTTTGTAATAATAAGTTTTTTTGATTTTCAATTTGGAAATTTAAACGCTTGATTTCTTCGCTGCTTGGTTTTACTTGAAATAGTAAATTTTCTTTTTCTATAAGCAATTTTTGTAGATTAACTACAACATCTTTTATACCCCCCTCTTCTTGACTTCCCGCTATGGTAGATATCAACTGATAAGAATCAATGCTTTTGTTTTTTTGTATGTCCTGTTGTATGTTATCTAATATTCTTTCTTCTAATTCGGTTTTCAAGAGCTGGTCTTCCAATGTTGATATCCTCATCATGTCGGATTGAACTTGTCGTTCATTGGTATTAAAATTTTTTTCTTTTCTATATGTTTGAAGCGTATCTTCAGAGTGTTTTAATTGGGTATATACATTATCAAGCTGCTCATTAATAAACAAAATAACTTTTTCAGAACTCTTACTTTCTTTTTCTATATCATATTGTTGAAATTCAGTCGCTATCGTATTTACTATATCCGCAGCCTTTATCGGATTATAATCGCGTATATTTATACTGATTGTTTTAGCTAATTCGTTTTGTAATTTTATTTCTAGGCGTTGCTGTATGTTGGATACAATTGTGTTTTCGTCTTGTTTAATAAAGTAAACAGGGGATAACTTTTGAATAGTCTTAAAACATTCTTCTTTTTCAAATGTAGGGCTATAGCTTATTTTAAAATCAAATGCTTCGCTCATTACCCATTTATCAACTATAAATTGTATTTTTTCTTTTTTTATTTTTTCTTCTTTTTGCTCTATATACCCCTCTGTTGGGTTGTTAAATGTTACATAAAATTTTTTACCGTAAAAAGATTTATCTTTTATGTTGAAATCAACTATAAAAGGCACCGATGTATATAACTCACTTGACTTAAAAGTTCCTTCATTAAAATAACTTACATATAGGTTTAAAGAGTTAACAATTCGATTTAAAAAAACTTTGGATTTTATTATTTCTATTGATCCAGCTAATGGGTCTTGCTCTTCATACATTTGGTTTATATTTAAAACCTTATTAGCCTGATTATTTGTATTTATTTGTATAATTGTTTTTGATTGATACACGGGTTGTGTATATCGTAAATATAAAAATGCTAATGATAAAGAAATACCCAGTAACAAAAATATCCATATTAAACTTTGCCGGGCAATATGTAAAAAAAGACCTAACTCAAATTCACTGCTAAATTTGGTTATACGCTCTTGATATTGGTTTATGCTACTATTCTTATCATGTAGATCGCCACCAATCATATTTTACTATTATTCATGTTTAATTAAATAAACAGTTGTATAAACCAATATAATAGACGAAATAACAGATAAATAAGGAGCTAATTCATTAACGGCTCTGCTTATAAAGCGTGGGCGGGGTTCTACATATATTACATCGTTTGCTTGTACAACTGTATTGCCCGCTTGTAATCCATCAATAGTTGATAAATCAATCAAATAAACCCTGGGTTTAGGTTTAGAATTGCGTACTAATTTGATACGGTACGCTTTCCCATCATCCTGTATTCCTCCTGCATAAGCAAGAGCCTCTAGTACAGTAGTGTTCAGGTTTGTGATGGGTACTACCTTACCAGCGCCAGCTGCACCAGGAAAAACAGATACTCTTTTATTAGTAACCCTCAGTATTACATATGGTCCGACATAAAACTCAGAGAATTTTGTTTCTAATAATTGCTCCGCCTCTCGCATCGTTAACCCCATCACTTTTACTCTACCAATAATTGGTACCTTTATGGTTCCATCATGTTCAACCAGTGTTTGTATAGTTGATGCATTATTGCCCACTCCTCCATTCCCGGAAGAAGCAGTGGAGCCACCGCTATTAGAAAAGTCAACTAATTTAAATCCTTCGTTAGATAATATTCTAAGAGAAATGTCGTCTGTATATGATATACGATACTCCTCTGTAGTCATTGTGTCGTTTAATTGATCAAACACATAATCTTTTGGGGTTTTAAGCATTAAGTTAGGGCGTAAAAGCCTACAAGACGACAAGCTTAATATAATAATAAACAACAATAACAGATTTCTCATAATATTTTAATACTTTGTAAAGATATAAAAATTATTGTTTTATACATTTAACAGAGAGTTGTACAATGTTTTAGTCTCTGCTACTAAACGAGTATAATGAAAATGCTTAAACACAAAGTCTTTTCCACACGAAGCCATTTTATACCGAATTTCTTTACTTTGAACAAGTAATAATAACTTTTCAAAAAAAGATTTTTCATCCTCAACATCAATTAAAAAGGCAGCGGAGTTATTCACGGAATTTTCGATTCCACCAACTTTTGTTGTAATAATTGCTTTTGATGCTGCTTGAGCTTCAATCAAACTTACCGGGGTCCCTTCATTAAAAGAGGTTAAGCAAACTATATCACTTGCTGCTAAAGGATAAGATACATCTTGTATCCAAGAAGTAAATGTAATTGTTGTTTTCTTTTGTTCGGTTGGACAATAGCAATAATCGAGATTCAAAACATCACATAATTGTGCTAAATCATTTCTTAGGTTTCCGTCACCAACAATAAAGGCTCGTATTTTTTTTGTAGAGTTATTTTTCACAAACCGAATAGCCTTTAGAAACAAGGGGTGGTTTTTTACCGGCACCAACCGTCCAATAATTACAATACAAATCTCATCCCCTTCGATTTGATATTGTTCTCTAAAAGTTTTTCGTTTCCCCTCTTGGTTTTCTGAAAATTTTGACAAATTAAAGCCAAGAGGAATTACTTTTGTTTTATTAATAGAGGTTATTTTATAATCAATACATAATTCTTGTTTTTGCTTTTCACTAATAGCAATAATAGCGGTGGTTTTCTTTGCTAGAAAGCGTTCGATATTTTTATAAACAGTTGTTTTGGTTTTTCCAAAATAAGAATGAAAAACATGTCCGTGGAACGTGTGTATAATAACGGGAACCTTACAATTATATGCCGCTAAACGACCAAGGGCACCTGCTTTTGCAGCATGCGTATGTATAATATCAGGCTTAAAATCTTTTATAATTTTTTTAATGCGATAATATGCCTTTATATCCTGCAAAAAATTTACCGAACGATTCATTTCGCTTAAAACAAGTGGCTCAATACCCATTTCTTTAAAAATAAATAAAGAGCTTTCCTCGTCTGGCTCTTTTTCGCCACCAATTAAAAGTGTCTCATACTCTGGGGCCAAATACTTTGTAAGATAGGCTACGTTATAAGCTGGCCCACCCAAATTGAATCTATTTATAATACGAAGTATGCGAGGCATTTATTGTATGGTTTTTTTATACCAGTAATTAAAAATTAAAACACTCCAAACAACAGATGTAGGGTTTCCAGGATTAGCACTTAAAGATTTTTCCGTTATTCGTTTAAGCTCTTTGTAATCAAACAAATTTTGATGTTCTATAAAATCCCTGTCTAAACAATATTCTTCCACCTTGTCTTTTAAAGCGCCCTTCAACCACTTTTGTATGGGCGTTTCAAATCCATGCTTTTTTCTATGAAGTATTTCTTTCGGTAATAGGTGCGCGCAACATTCTTTTATCACCTTCTTCTGAATGCCTGTATCAATTTTATGTTTTGTGTTTAATGAAAAGGCGAACTCTACTAATCTATAGTCTAAAAATGGATTACGTACCTCGAGTGCATTTGCCATACTCATCCTGTCAACCTTGGTAAGCATATCGCTTGGTAAAACCAAATTTACATCTGCAAGCAAAGTGCTGCTATAATCATCATTAATAGTATTTATGTAGTAGTTTTTTAATTCATTAAAATCTTTCTGTTCCTTCTGAGATAGATTTATTAACTCTGTTGCCTTATTTTCTTCATAGAAACAAGCCCATTGCCAATAACGTTCTTGTGCGGATAGTTTTGCCCCATCTCCAAATCTGTTTATCTGTCTAATTCTGTTTGATAGTTTACTGTTACGGAATGTTGGAAACATTCCGCTAATTAAAGATGCACCTTTTAATAAAGATGTTTTCAGTTTTTGATTTCTCAACATCCACTCGGCGCGATGTTTATTGTAGCCCGCAAAAAGTTCATCGGCACCATCACCTGATAAAACAACTTTTACATGTTTTTTTGTTTTTTTAGAAAGAACATAAACATTAAAGGCAGACGAATCTGCAAAAGGTTCGTCGGTAGCTGATAGAAAATTCTCTATTTCATTTTCCGCCTCCTTTTCTTCAAAATAAAAAGTGTGATGATTTGTATTATATTTCTTGGCAATTATTTCTGCATAAACAGATTCATCAAAATAGCTATTGTTCTTGAATCCAATTGAAAATGTTTGCAGGTTTTTGTTTTTCTGTGCAGCAATTGCAGTAATTACGCTGCTATCAATACCCCCACTTAAAAAGCAACCTACGGGTACGTTAGAAGTTAATCTTTCTTCAACAGCACTTTCAAGAAGAGTAAGAAATGTTTTATTTACATCTTTTTGTTCTTTATATTCTGTAGGAAGTTTGATGGAATAATATATTTCTTTCTTAATTTTATTATTCTCAATAGTTAAACACTCTCCCGGTTCAATCTTATGAATATTTTCAAGTATGCTTAGTTTTTCCGGAATATAAGTAAGTTGTAAATAGGTATATAGTGCAGTTTTATTAATAGTGTTACAATCTGTAATATATTTTAGGGTTCGTAATTCTGATGAGCAAGCAAAGTAATTTTCATCTGCATAATAATAGAAAGGCTTTACGCCAAACCTGTCTCGGGCAGCAAAAAAGGTTTGTGTTTGCTTGTCATATAAAAGAAAAGAAAAGAAACCGTTTATCTTATGCAAACAATCCTTTCCATATTCTTTATACAGATTAATTAAAACCTCAACATCGCCTTCCGTATAAAAAGCATGTCCGCTTTGTTGTAATTGATTCTTTAGTTGCTTGTAATTAAAAATCTCTCCGTTATAAACTATTGTAAAGCGGTTGTCGTGGGTTGTAAAAGGTTGGTTACTTGCTTCCGATAAATCAATAATGCTTAGGCGGGCATGTGCCATAGCAAAAGTGTTTTCAATAATGTACTTCTGGTAATCAGGGCCGCGGTGTTTTAATAAATTGGTGCATTTTGCGATGCGACTAAATCGTTCTTTACCCTTATCATTAAAGCTTACTATAGCTGCTATGCCGCACATCTTATCTGCAAAGATGCTAAAAGCTTAGGTGTTAAAAAAGAATAAGAGGGGGTTTAGTTCAGAAATCTACTGCCAACCGCAAATAACACCGCCCATTAAGGCAAGGCATACAATCCAAAAACCGGCATTAATGGCAATGTATTTAAAACCCTTGCGTTCAAACATAGCATTAACTGAAATAACTGGCAGTATAAACAGAAAACCACTTACAGTACCATGAAAAGCACCGTGCTTAAAGGTGCGAAAGTTATTGCCATATTTTGCAATATAATCTGCTAGATATGCCCCAATAGGGGTTGTTGGGTCTGCCAATGCTTTAGGGTCTGTCATAAGGGAAGACTGCATACCAAATTGATGTATGGTAACAAAATTCATGGTCATAGCCACTAAAAAACTAAACACAAAGGTTAGCCCGAAAACAAGCGCCATGTTTGCACCTTTCATTTTTTCCATGCTCATGTCGGCTGCTTTCATCCAAGCTGTACCAAACACCTTGGGGTTATACCAAATAAAGCCAATTACCATAGGTATTAAGGCTGCTACTAAAACGGCTAAAAAATTAATGTGTACCATGATTATTTTATTTAAGGTTATTGATTATTAATAAAAAAGCCTTACAATTTGTAAGGCTTTTCACTGTTTTAATTATTTATCTCCGCCTGGTGCGTCTTCAATTGAATTAGCATCTTCTTCATTCAATACTTTAGGGTGGTATTTAGGGATATCTGTTTTTGGAGCTTTAGGATCTACATAATCCCAGCTAATAATTTTGAATACTGTACGACGGTTCAACTGGTGTAAAGCTTCTTTTTCTTCTTTAGTTTTTGCTTTAGCAATTTGGGCATCGGTTATTTTTAATTTTCTTTTGCCATATCCTTTTGCAACCATACGCTCTACAGGAATTCCTTTAGAAACTAAATAATCAACACAAGATTGGGCACGTGCCTGAGATAGTTTTTCGTTTAAGGCTGCGTTACCACGACTATCTGTGTGTGCACTTAACTCAATAATAATAGTTGGGTTGTCCGTTAAAGTCTTGTATAAGAAATTAAGCGAATCTCTTGATTCAGGCTTTAAATCTGCTTTACCCAATTCGTATTGAACGGCAGGGAAACGAATCTCTCCTTCGGGCACCGGTTTTAATTCAAAATCTTTTTTGAAGTTGGTTGATTCGGTTACACCTACTGTGCTGAATTTCCCTTTATCTTCTGATGCAAAGAAACTTCTTGGAGCAGTTGGTGTTTTTAAATCCTTATTGGTTTGTGTATAAATTTCGTAAGAAACTTCCGGTTTTAAAGGAAGCGTAAAAGCACCGTCTTTATCGGTAGAAACCTGTGCCAGCGTTCCGTCAGAACCTTTAATAATAATAGGGCAGTTAGGAACAACCGTTTTATCATCTGAGTTTGTAACCACACCTGCCGCATTAAATACTAACGGTGGAAGGTAGAAAGACCAAATATCGTCTTCTCCTTTACCGCCTTCTCGGTCTGATGATAAATAACCACGGTCTTTATTTCCATCATAAATAATACCAAAATCATCATGTGGCGAATTCATTGGGTATTTTAAATCCTCTGCTTGTCCGGTAAAACTACCGTCTTTATCGGCTACAATTTTGTAGATATCAAGTCCGCCCATACCAAGCATAGCATCTGATGAGAAATATAATGTTTTACCATCTGCATGCATATAAGGAAAACCTTCATTGCCGGCAGTATTAACAGAAGGACCTAAATTAACAGGTGCACCCCAAGATTTATCTTTTTTGGTATATGTACTTTTCCAAATATCATAGTGCCCTTTTCCACCTGTCATGTTAGAAGAGAAGTATAAGGTATTCCCATCAGGAGAAAGTGCAGGGTTGTTGAACTGAAAACTATCAATATCAAAAGAAATAGGGGTTGGTTCTGCCCAAGCCGGACCTTGTTTGTTTGCTATGTATAGTTGACACTTCATTTGTTTCTTTTTTGCTTCGCCACAACGGGTAAAAATCATAAAAGTTCCTTTTTTATCAACTACAGCGCAACCTTCGTTAACATTGCTGCTAATGGGAGCACCAAGCGGTGTAGGGGTACTCCATTTACCATCTTTACCCAATTTTGTTTCAAAAATATCCGAGTGAAAATCACCTGTTGTACCATCAGGTTTAGCATCGCCGGTAACACCATCACGGGTTGAAGTAAACCAAAGGGTTGTATTCTTTTTATCAGAGAAAGCAGGAGAGTAATCAGCTTCTTTGCTATTAATCATACCCATATTGTCAATTTTATGACGGGTAGGGTTGTCAACCCATTTTTGAGCTAACTCACAAGATTTAATTTCATCTTCGGCACGTTTATCTGAAGGAACTTCTTTTTGATAATTTTGAAAAGCAGTAATGGCTTCGTTATATAGTTTTTGCTCTTTTTTTACCTCTCCGATATAGAAATTACATTTAGGATCGGGATATTTTGCAGCAATTGCTTTTTGGTAGTATGTTATAGCCTCGTTAAGGTCGTTAATGTGGCGGTAACTTTCGGCTGTACGGAAAAGGATTTTTGCCTTTTTCTCGGCTTTTTTCTCCTTAATATATGCCTTTTTATACCAATCAATGGCGGTATAATATTCTTGCGCGCCAAAGGCCAGATCGCCCTCTTTTAAAGCGTTTTTTTGTGCAAACGCATTAACAAAAACAGCTACCGTAAATACTAGGGCTAAGGTAATTTTCTTCATCATAATTTAGTTATTTTATATAATAAACGACCGCT
>CAJCJB010000073.1 GCA_903970545.1 Candidatus Saccharimonadota bacterium
CATTGAACAGTGAGAGGGTTTCACTGAACAGCGGAAGAGTTTCATTGAATAGTGAAGGAGTTTCACTGAACAGCGAAAGAGTTTCACTAAACAGCGGAGGAGTTTCATTGAACAGCGGAGGAGTTTCACTGAACGGTATAAGAGCTTTACTGAACAACATAAAATCTAAAAATTAACTTTTAGAACTTAAACCTACTATTTGTTTCAAAATTATTTGGCAGTTAGTAATATATTTAGCATTTTTGTGCTAAAATATTTAGTAATGGATAAAATAGCCGAAAACTTTAAATTTTTAAGAAAGATAAAAAACGTTTCGCAAGAAATAGCTGCTGATGATTTGGGCATCCCCCGTTCAAGGTTTGCATCTTACGAAGAGGGTAGGGCAGAGCCTCCGTATGGTATGTTGATAAAAATAGCCAACTACTATCACGTATCTATTGATGCGCTGTTGCGTGGAGATTTTTCTAAATCAGACCCCGATAATCTTTTAAAGATAGGTAAGAACAGGTTTCTGTTCCCTATTATGGTAGATAAAAAAGGAAACGATTATATAGAGGTTGTTCCGCTAAAAGCTTCTGCGGGTTATCTGAATGGATATGCCGACCCTGAGTTTATAGAAAACCTGCCTACCATGACTTTGCCTTTTAATATTGTAGGTAAGCATCGTTCGTTTCCTATTCAGGGAGATTCTATGCCGCCGGCAAACTCAGGAGATTATGTAGTTGGTAAATATGTAGAAAACTTAACCGAAATTAAAGATGGAAGAACCTATGTGCTTCTTACCAAAGATGAGGGAATAGTTTATAAGCGGGTTTACTCAAAAGTATTTAGAAACGCAGGACATTTAGAATTGCATTCTGATAACCCTAAGTATGAGACTTATCAGGTAAAACCTAAGGATATACTGGAAGTATGGGAGCATGTATGTCTGTTAAGAACAAAAGATGTTAAGCCTGATGACATTAATGTGGATAGCATGATTGGCTTTTTACGTCAAATGAAGGTTGAGGTTAAGAAATAAGACTTTATGACACTATTTGCGCTTTTAATTTCAAATTAGTATATTTGTCGCATTAACTTAAAACAAAACAATATGAAAAAAATTTATGTATTATTAATGTTATTGCCTTTATTCAGCTTAAAGGCTCAAGTACCAACCTGTTCAATAAACCCTACGTTTATCCATAATCATGGAGAAGGTATTTGGCCTGATAGTGCTTTGAATTTTGTAAGTGGTACCGTTGGACAACCTTATGTGCAAAACATTACTGTCAATGTTCCTTTAGATACAACTGTATCTGGTGGTTTTACCTGTACATACCAGTACTTTAAATTAAATGCTCCTTCCGGCACTACTAATTATGGCTTACCTCCCGGGCTTAGTCTGGCTTGTACAGCTTATCCTAACTTTGAATTCCCGGGTAATGATTCTACCTGTATGATTATATACGGAACCCCTACTGCAGCCGGTACCTATTCTTTGACTTTTTCTATTGGTGTTTATTGCACTCAGATACCCGGCACGGCTTTAACTACGGAGACGCTTACTTATTACAGAATTATTATTAATGCAGCTACAGGTATAGAAACAAATGCTGCTAACGCTGCATTTCAGGTTATGCAAAATAATCCTAACCCTGTAATTGGAGCTACTACTAATGTTAAGTTTACAACGCCTTCAGATGGTAAGGCAAAAATGACCGTATTTAATATTACAGGACAAAAGATTGCCGATAAAGACATTGTGGTGCAACGCGGTGAGAATAGCTATGATTTTGATGCTACAACATTAGAAAACGGTATTTATCTTTATTCTATAGAATATAACGGACAAAAGCAGATTCGCAGAATGGTGGTTGCAAAATAATGTATGCATGATTTTGAAGTAACCGTTTTAGGTTGCGGCTCTGCAACACCATCTTTATTAAGAAATCCAAGTGCCCAGTTGCTGAATGCAGCCGGGCATTTTTTTTTGATTGATTGCGGGGAAGGAACGCAAATTCAGTTAAGAAAGAATAATATAAAAATACAGCGTATCAGTCATGTATTTATATCTCATTTGCATGGCGATCACTATTTAGGTTTACTTGGTTTACTGCAAACGATGCATCTCTTAGGCAGGAAAACTAAACTTACTTTAGTTTGTCCGCCTGAATTGAAGGATATTATAGATTTGCAAAACAAGCACTCGCAAACAACCATTGTTTATGAGATAGAATATATTTTTACCAATCCAAAACAAGCAGAAAAGGTTTGGGAAGATGATAAAATAGAAGTGAGTACTTTCCCTTTAAGGCATCGGATAAACACAACTGGTTTTTTGTTTAAAGAGAAACCTCACTTAAAGAATATTGATAAAGAGAAGTTTAAGGAATTTAAGATTTCTGTATCTGAGATAAACAAACTGCGTTTAGGTTTAGATGCCTTGGATGAAAGGGGGAATACGGTAGCTAATGCGGCTATTACTTTACCAACACATCCTCAACGTAGTTATGCCTATTGCAGCGATACGAATTATTATGAAAATGTTATTGAGCATGTGAAGGAAGTAGATTTATTGTATCACGAAGCTACTTTTTTAAATGATGAAGGTGAGCGTGCAAAGAAAACATTTCATTCAACGGCTGAACAGGCAGCTACCATTGCAAGCAAAGCCCATGCAAAACAACTTTTGTTAGGGCATTTCTCTGCACGGTATGGTAGCACAGATGGTTTTATAACTGAAGCGCAACCCATTTTTGCTAATACGCTGGTTGCGCAGGAAGGAACTACTTATAAGATTATATAAGTAATAACTGCTTTGCCAACCTCTATTGATATATCACGTTTTCTTCAGCAATCATTAAATACCAATGCTGTTATTGATGTTCGTACTCCCAAAGAGTTTGAGCAGGGACACATTCCGGGGGCTGTAAACATTCCTCTTTTCAGTAATGAAGAGAGGGTTGTTGTTGGCACTCTCTATAAGCAACAGGGTAAACAACCTGCCATACTAAAAGGGCTGGAGTTTGTTGGTCCTAAAATGACTGATATAATAAACAAAGCTCAAGCCGTAGCGAAAGACAACACACTCTATTTGCATTGCTGGCGCGGAGGTATGCGTAGCGGAAGTGTAGCCTGGTTATTGGAGTTATACGGGATAAAAGTATTTACGCTAAAAGGCGGTTATAAAGCTTTTAGAAGATATGTATTAGACAGCTTCGCTAAGCAATATAATGTTTTAATATTGGGAGGGAAGACAGGCTCTGCAAAAACATTGGTGTTAGAGAAATTAGCTGCACTTAATGAGCAGGTTATTAATCTAGAGAAATTAGCAGCACACAAAGGCTCTGCATTTGGGGCTTTGGGAGAAAATAAACAGCCATCCCAAGAACAATTTGAGAACGAATTGGCAACTGCCTTACAAACTATCAATGGACAAAAACCTTTGTGGTTGGAAGATGAAAGCAGGCTTATCGGTAATAAAGTTATACCGGATGGCTTATGGACACAAATGCGTAGAGCTAGAACACTTTGTATGAATGTCCCTTTTGAGGATAGAGTAGAATATCTCACAGAAGAGTATGGCAAGTTTCCCAAAGAAGAACTGAAAGTATCTATAGATAAGATAAGAAAAAGACTGGGACACCAACAGGCAAAGAACGCTTTGATTGCATTAGAGGAGAATGATTTAAAAACTACCTGTAGGATATGCTTGATGTATTACGATAAATCATATCAGCATGGTATGGATAAAAGAGATAAGGCAAGTGTTGAGCAAATTGATTTCGATAAATTAGATATTGAGTTAATAGCAAACGAATTAATAAAACATAAATAACAGATGGAAGAAATTAAACTTACGCGGTATAGTCATGGGGCGGGTTGCGGATGCAAGATAGCACCTGCCGTGCTCGAAAATATTTTAAAATCGAGTGTGAGCGTTGTTTCTAATACCCATCTTTTAGTAGGAAATAACACTAAAGATGATGCTGCCGTATACGATATTGGCAACGGTAAAGCACTTATAAGCACCGTAGATTTTTTTATGCCTATTGTGGATGATGCGTTTGATTTTGGAAGGATAGCCTCTGCTAACGCCATTAGCGATGTATATGCAATGGGCGGAAAACCTATTCTGGCAACTGCTATACTGGGTTGGCCTGTTGATAAGATTCCTGTTGAGATGGCACAAAGAGTACTTGATGGAGCTAAGACTATTTGTAATGAAGCCGGTATTCCTTTGGCCGGCGGACATAGCATTGATACCTTAGAACCCATGTTTGGCTTATCGGTTAATGGGTTGATAGATATAAAGAATCTTAAACAAAACTCTACTGCTAAAGCCGGAGACCTTATTTACATGACTAAACAAATTGGCGTAGGCATACTGGCAACCGCTTTAAAACGAGGTGTTTTAAAAGAAGAACATAAACCTGTTTTTACAAACCAGCTAACACAACTGAATAAGATTGGAGAACACTTCGGTGAATTATCCTACGTTACTGCCATGACTGATATTACCGGCTTTGGTTTATTAGGACATCTCATTGAAATGGCCGAAGGAGCTAATCTCTCTGCTGAATTGAATTATGATGCTGTTCCTTTAATTAATGGCTTGCAAGAGTATATTGCTAAAATGATAGTACCCGATAATGCTTACCGCAACTATAATAGTTATGAGAAGAAAGTGCAGGGCATAGGTGCAGAATCATTTTTCATATTATGTGACCCACAAACTAACGGAGGATTATTGGTTACCGTTTCGGCTTCTCATCAAAAAGAATTTGAAGCATTACTTGCAGAAAATAATCTGAAAGATTTTGCTAAACCAATTGGTACTATGCTGCCTAAAGCCGATAAAGTAGTTAGCATTATAAATAGTAAATAGTTTTCTAATACGTTTTCCTAACCTTCCAAATCATCAGGAGGATAAAGCCGAACAGCATACCACCAATGTGGGCAAAGTGCGCCACGTTATCTGCTGCGCTGTTATGAATACCGGAGAATAACTCGATAGCACCATAACCTGCCACCAAATATTTTGCTTTAATAGGAATGGGAATAAACATAATCATCATTTCTGCATTTGGGAACAACATGCCAAAAGCAATCAGCAAGCCAAATAAAGAGCCTGATGCACCCACTACAACCAAACGATTTAAATACTCATTGCGTTGCTCTATTATCTGAGATTGTAAAATGTAGTCTTTTGTTTCGGCAATTAAATCATTAGTCTCTTTCATGATGGGTTGCAGTTGAAAGTAATAAACCAGCAACTGTATAGCAGCAGCGCCTAAGCCGGTAAAAATATAATAAAACAAAAAGCGTTTTGGTCCCCATGTATTTTCAAGTATAGAGCCAAACATAAACACCGCATACATATTAAAGAAAATGTGCATAATGCTGCCATGCATAAACATATAGGTAATAAACTGGTATGGCTTAAAAGCAGGGGCTGCAAAATAGTGCAACCCCAGCATATTAGTAAGGTCTATGCCTTGTTTTTCAAACAAGAAAGTTGCCGCAAAAAGAATAATGTTTATCAGTAATATATTTTTAGTTACCGTAGGTAGCGACCGAAAATTCATCATCTAATTCCGTTTAAATAGTTTATCAATGTCCGTTTGGTTTATTTGTGTATAAACAATTTTCCCTTGCGGACTATATGCATGTTCTTCGCAGGCAAACAAGTGTTCAACCAATAGCTTCATTTCTTCCGCCTGTAATTCTTTGCCATATTTTATGCAAGTGTTTTGAGCCAATGCACGGCAAATGTTTTCTCCTTTATCTAATTTAATATCTAAGTTGTTCAGCTTGTAGTTTTCGAGTACACCGTTTAAAACCTCTATGCTGTTCAACGAACTTAAATCTGCCGGAACGCCCTGCACCACAACCGTATCTTTACCAAACGGAGCAATATCAAAACCAAGGTTCTTTAAATCATCATTCAGGTCTTTAAGTAAAAGCATATCCGCAGGAGACAACTCAATAGTTTGTGGAAAAAGCTCTTGCTGAGAATGAATAGGATGCTGTGCAGACTTCTTATAGTGTTCATACATGATACGCTCATGTGCACGCTGCTGGTCAATTAACAATAAACCCTCGCCCGTAACCGCCACAATGTATTTGCCTTGCAGTTGAAACACCTTATCAAAAGCTACCTCTGCTTTCTGTGCATGAAATAAACTCTCTTCGGTTTGTTGCGCAAAGGATTCTTGATTTGTGGGCTTCACATAATCTTCATACAAAGTTTTCCAATCTCCATTATTGGCTCTTGTCTCTACCTTCTCATTAAACGGATTATAGTTCGGGTTGTAATCTATCTTAGGAGCTTGCGGTACGCCTTGATTTCCGGTATAACTAAACTCAACAATCTGCTCCACATCAAAATCAATAGAAGGAGCTAAGTTGTTTTTACCTAAAGCACGCTTAACGGAAGTCTTTAAAATAGCATACACCGTTTTTTCATCTTCAAACTTTATTTCTGTTTTAGTAGGATGAATATTTACATCAATCACATTAGGAGGAACGGTAATAAAAATAAAATAAGCAGGGTTCTCTCCCTCAGGAATAAGCTGAAAATAAGCACTCTTAACGGCATGGTCTAAATAAGCGCTTTTAATAAAACGATTATTCACAAAGAAATACTGCAAGCCTCTTTTCTTTTTAGAAGAGGCAGGCGTACCCACATAACCTATTATGGTAATGTTGGGAGTTTGCTCGTTTACCGCAACCAGCTTATCTTTTAAGGTATTGCCTGCCAAGCCTGCTATGCGCAACAATAAGTTGGTGGCAGGTAGATTATACACCTCATTAGTGTTGCTGATTAACTTAAAAGCAACATCGGTATGTGCCATTGCCACGCGCTCAAACTCATCAATAATATGGCGGAGTTCAATGGCATCATCCTTTAAAAAGTTTCTTCTTGCAGGCACATTAAAAAACAAATTCTTCACAGAGAAAGAACTCCCCGCAGCACACTGGCAAGGCTCCTGACTTATGAAATTTCCTCCCTCAATAATTATAGATGTTCCTGTATTAGCTTCCGGAGTTTTGGTTTTTAATTCTACCTGCGCAACAGATGATATAGCTGCCAATGCCTCGCCTCTAAAGCCTTTGGTACTTATGGCAAACAAATCATCGGCTGTTTTTATCTTAGATGTAGCATGGCGCTCAAAGCACATACGCGCATCTGTTTCACTCATGCCTTTGCCATTATCAATAACCTGTATCAGTGTTTTACCACCGTCTTTTACCAGCAACGAAATTTGTGTAGCGCCTGCATCAACCGAGTTTTCAAGTAATTCCTTTACTACAGATGAGGGGCGCTGAACTACCTCGCCTGCAGCAATCTGGTTGGCAATGTTTTCATGTAAAAGATTAATAATGTCTGGCATTATTCAGTATAATTAAGGTGGCGGCAAAAC
>CAJCJB010000074.1 GCA_903970545.1 Candidatus Saccharimonadota bacterium
ATGAAAACAGTTGAATTTAGAGAAGCCCTGCGTGAAGCCATGAGCGAAGAAATGCGCCGTGATGAGAAGATATTTTTGATGGGTGAAGAGGTTGCCGAATATAACGGTGCCTACAAAGTAAGTAAAGGTATGCTTGCCGAATTTGGTGCAAAGCGTGTGATAGATACTCCCATTGCCGAGCTTGGTTTTGCAGGTATTGCCATTGGTGCTGCCATGAATGGTTTGCGCCCCGTGGTAGAGTTTATGACGTTCAACTTCTCGCTGGTGGCTATAGACCAGGTAATAAATTCTGCTGCTAAAATGTATAGCATGAGTGGCGGGCAATATAGCGTGCCTATTGTGTTTCGCGGGCCAACCGCGTCTGCCGGGCAACTGGGTGCGCAGCACAGTCAGGCGTTTGAGAACTGGTTTGCAAACTGTCCGGGGTTAAAAGTAGTTGTGCCGTCTAACCCTTATGATGCAAAAGGACTTTTAAAATCTGCCATCCGCGATAACGACCCTGTTATTTTTATGGAAAGCGAGCAGATGTATGGCGATAAAGGCGAGATACCCGAAGGAGAATATATCATACCCATTGGTGTTGCCGATATTAAAAGAGCAGGCACCGATGTTACCCTTGTTACTTTTGGCAAGATTACCAAGGTGGCTTTAAAAGCTGCCGAAGAATTGCAGAAAGAAGGCATCAGTGCAGAGGTTATAGACCTACGCACGGTGCGCCCTATAGATTATGATACGGTGGTTGCTTCGGTTAAAAAAACAAACCGTTTGGTAATTGTAGAAGAAGCCTGGCCGCTGGCAAGCATCTCTTCAGAGATTACCTATATGGTACAAAAACTTGCCTTCGATTATTTGGATGCCCCCATACGCCGCATTACCACTGCCGATGTGCCTTTGCCTTATGCCCCAACCCTTATTGAAGAATCGTTACCCAACGTTGCCCGCACCGTTAAGGCAGTAAAAGAGGTGATGTATCAGGTTTCTTAACGTAATACTGAGCCTGTCGAAGTATGGGCGTTCCCTTTGATTACAAAGGTCGGGCTTTACACTTCAATCTTTTGTCGATTACAACAAAAGGATTTTCGTTGCAATCCCTAACACAAAAAGAGGAATTGAAAAGTAAAGTATTATCCGAAATAAAAAAAGTGTAGCTTTACCTCTTAACTTTTTTAGAACGTATGTCTAATCTTTTTAGAAAGAAACCCATAGAGGCATTTCAGGCTGAAATGAAAAAGAGCGGTTTAAACCGTGTACTTACCAAATGGGGCTTAACATCTTTAGGTATTGGCGCTATTATTGGCGGCGGTATTTTTACGCTTACCGGTATTGCCGCGCATGATTTTGCGGGACCCGCTTTGGCTCTTTCGTTTGTAATAGCGGGTATCGGCTGTATGTTTGCCAGTTTGTGTTATGCCGAGTTTGCCTCGGTGCTGCCTGTTGAAGGTTCTGCTTACTCCTATGCATACGGAACTATTGGCGAGTTATTTGCCTGGTTCATCGGTTGGAATCTTATTTTAGAATATATGATGGGGGCTACTACCGTAGCCGTTGCCTGGAGTGGCTATTTTGTAAAACTACTGCATTTGTTTCATGTAGATTTCCCTATTTGGTTGTGCAACGATTTAGCTACTGCTACCGAAAAGTGTACTGCCGCTGGATTAGCTATACCAAGTTTTGCTTTCAACCTTCCTGCATTTATAATTACCTGGATTGTTACTGCCATCTTAGTAAAAGGCATTAAAGAAGCTGCAAGTACGAACAACATTATTGTAATTGTAAAAATAGCTGTGGTGTTATTTGTAATTATTGTAGGTGCTTTTTACATTAACACCGCAAACTGGCATCCGTTTATTCCTGATGAGGTTAAAACCATTACCGATGGGGTAGAGCATGTTAAGTTTGGTTTTGGTGGCGTGCTTACTGCTGCCACTATTGTGTTTTTTGCCTACATAGGCTTTGATGCAGTATCTACTCAGGCCGGCGAGGCAATTAATCCTAAAAAAGATGTTCCGTTTGCCATTGTGGCATCGTTAGTAGTATGTACTATATTGTATATTTTAGTATCATTAGTATTAACCGGAATGGTTAGGTACGACCAATTAGATAAAGCTGCTCCGGTAGCTTCGGCTTTTTCGGGCATTGGCTTAAACTGGGCGGTTTTCTTTATTACTATTGCTGCAACGGCAGGCTTAACATCGGTAATGCTGGTAATGATGTTGGGACAAACCCGTATTTTCTTAGGAATGGCGAAGGATGGTTTACTGCCAAAAGGTTTGTTTGGCACTTTACACCCTAAGTTTAAAACACCTTACCGAAGCACGCTTTTAGTCGGTGCTATTATCTCTATTATTGCATCTATCACTCCTATCGAAAAAATATCTGAAATGTGCAGTATGGGAACTTTATTGGCGTTTGGGATGGTGTGCGTAGCCGTAATGATTTTACGCTACAAAAAGCCTGAATTAGAGCGTCCCTACAAAACCCCTGCTGTTTATTTGGTAGGCACATTGGGGGTTTCGTTTAATTTATTCTTAATGAAATTCGTTCGCCCTGAGACTTGGGTTGCCTTTTTAATTTGGGGAGCTATAGGCATTATTGTTTATTTCTTGTACAGTCGCAAAAGCAGTAACCTTAATAATCCCGATTATAAGCCATAGTGGCAGATTAATAAGATTGGAA
The DNA here is from genome assembly GCA_903970545.1 of Candidatus Saccharimonadota bacterium. Lineage (GTDB taxonomy): Bacteria > Bacteroidota > Bacteroidia > B-17B0 > Aurantibacillaceae > PALSA-968. The sequence goes on from CAJCJB010000074.1 coordinate 2,677, forward strand.
AGAAATTTGATACTGGAATAGAACAAATCAGTAACTTTATAACTCATTAAAAGCAAAAATATCATGGCAGTAGAAATCACAGATGGCAACTTTGAAACCGTTGTAAAAAATTCAGATAAAGTAGTGTTAGTAGATTTTTGGGCAGAGTGGTGTGGTCCTTGCCGCATGGTAGGTCCTATAGTAGAAGAATTGGCTAAAGAATATGATGGCAAAGCGGTTATCGGTAAATTAAATGTAGATAACAACCCCAACGTATCTATGGAATTTGGTGTGCGCAACATACCAACTATTTTATTCTTTAAAAACGGTAAAGTAGTTGATAAGCAAGTGGGCACTGTGCCAAAAGCACAATTGGCCGCTAAGCTGCAAGCACAACTTTAATTTTAGTTAATAGGTATAGCGAATAGTTATTTGTTTACGAGTTGTTATCTAGTAACTATTGCCTATTAACTATTCACTTGAAAATGCCCATTCTTCATCCTCAATACATTCAAAAGTATTCTGCTTTAGAGCTATTGGCCAAGCAGGTGGTAGAGGGTTTTATAACAGGCTTGCATAAAAGTCCGTTTCATGGTTTCTCGGTTGAGTTTGCCGAACATCGTATTTACAACCCCGGCGAAAGCACCAAGCATATAGACTGGAAATTATATGGGCGCAGCGATAAACTTTTTATCAAACGCTACGAAGAAGAAACCAACCTGCGTTGTCAGTTGGTTATAGATGCTTCCTCATCTATGTACTATCCTGTAGATACAAAAGCTGCTGCCGAAGAACAAAACAATAAAATTAATTTCTCTATTAAATGTGCGGCTGCCTTATCAGAGTTGTTATTGCGACAACGAGATGCCGTTGGTTTAAGTATTTTTTCTGATAAGCTGAACTTTCATGCACCTGCGCGTTCGAGCACGGCGCAAAAAAAGATGCTGTTTCAGGAGTTAGAAAACTTACAGAAACAATACAACCCAAAAGCCACTGCCGAAACCTTTGCCGGAACGCTGTTAGACCAAATAGCAGAGATAACCCACAAGCGCTCGCTCATTATTATTTTTAGCGATATGTTTGATAATGCCGAACGAGAAGATGTTTTATTTTCGGCCCTGCAACATTTAAAACACAAAAAGCACGAAGTACTTTTGTTTCATGTGCACGATAAGAAAAGCGAACTGAACTTTGATTTTGAAAACCGCCCCCACCATTTTATAGATATGGAAAGTGGCGAAGAGATAAAGCTAAACCCCCAACAGGCTAAAGATAATTACCTAAGCCGCATGAACACCTACATAAGCGATTTAAAAACCAAATGCGGACAATACAAAATAGATTTTATACAAGCCGATATTGCCGAAGGGTTTGATAAGGTGCTGTATGCCTATCTTGTTAAACGGGCAGCTATGCTTTAATTTTAAATTACGGAAGACTAACGCAAATAACAAACCTTTTGCTTATTACATGCGCGTTCCAGCATTTTCAAACAGCAATCATAAAACTTTATACTCCAATAATATTTTTCAGGGATGTTAATCTCTAAATTGTTTAATTTTAGTCCGTGCTTAAAAAGCTTCACATAAAAAACTACGCCCTGCTGGAAGAAGTAACCATTGGCTTTGATAAATCGCTAACGGTAATTACGGGTGAGACGGGCGCGGGAAAATCTATTATGCTGGGTGCTTTGGGTTTGGTGCTGGGCGAGCGTGCCGATATGGCCGTGCTGCGAGATAAACAAAAGAAGTGCATTGTTGAGGCAAGTTTTTTAATCGACTCGTATTCGTTAGAGAACTTTTTTACAGAGAACGAACTGGATTATGAAGCCGAGACTACCATACGCAGGGAGATTGCACCTGATGGGAAATCGCGTGCGTTTATTAATGATACACCCGTTAATCTTAATGTATTAAAAAGCCTGTCTCAGTTTTTGATTGATGTGCATTCTCAGCATGAGACCTTGCTTTTAAACCAGGCATCATTCAGGTTTAATATGGTTGATGCGTTTGCGAATTGTATTGAAGAGAGAAAACAATACAATGGTTTCTTTGTGCAGTTAAAAGAAAAAGAAAAGAAGCTGAACGAGCTACTGACTTTTGAACAACAGGCAAAAAAGGATTTTGATTATTACCAGTTTCAGTTTACCGAGTTAGAACAGGTAAACCTGAAGGAAGGAAACCTGCAGCAATTAGAGCAAGAGTACGATACGCTGAACAATGCCGAGTTCATTAAACAAAATTTAGTGAAGGCTTCGGCAAGTATAGATGGTGGGGAGGAGAATATTTTACCGCACCTGTCGGCTTTAAAAAGCAGTTTGGCACAACTTACCCGATATGGCAAAACCTATGAGGAGCTTGCTGCGAGGGTGCAATCGGTGTATATAGAACTAAAAGATATTTCGGCAGAAGTAGATAATGTAAATGATAAAGTTGTTTTCGACCAGCAAAAACTGGAGGACATTACCACCCAATTAGACTTGCTAAACCGACTGTTGAAGAAACACGGTGCAAGCAACGAGCAAGAACTGATAAAAGTAAAAGCTGAGATAGAAGAAAAACTTAGTCAGTTTAATTCTATAGAAGAGCAGATACAAAAACTACAGACCGAGATTAAAAAACTAAACGAAAGCGTTTGGACAAAAGCCAAAGCCCTGTCGGATAAAAGAAAGAAGGTGATACCGGTTATACAAACATCTGTGCGCAACATGCTTGCCGATTTAAGTATGCCTAATGCGCAACTGGTTATTAATTGCAAGCCTACTGAAACACTTGGTAATTATGGATCAGATGAGTTGCAGTTCTTATTTTCTGCCAACAAAGGGTTGCCACTTAGTGAGCTACACAAGGTAGCATCGGGCGGAGAGTTATCTCGTTTAATGCTTTGCTTAAAATCTCACCTTGCCGAAAAGACCGCCTTGCCAACCATCATCTTTGATGAGATAGATACAGGTGTTTCCGGCGATGTTGCACATAAAATAGGAACTATACTTTTAAAAATGGGTAGCACCATGCAGGTTATAGCCATTACCCATTTACCTCAGCTGGCATCTAAAGGTAAACAGCATTTGTTTGTATATAAACAGGATATTAAGGAGCAAACACAATCGGAAATTAAAACACTTACTGCCGAAGAGCGCGTAGTAGAAATTGCCAAAATGCTAAGTACCGGAAAACCCACTGAATCTGCGCTGTTGAACGCTAAAGAGCTTTTGAGTTTAAGGAATTAAAACTACTGGTTTAAGTCTTTTATAGCTGCGCGGTAAACATTATCTTCTTTCAGCAGCACGAGGTAGTAAGCATTGTTATCGAATAAATTGCGCCCTATCAATGCTTTGATTTGAGTAAGCAAATAACCAGATGATTTCTTTAATTGCGCTTCATTCTTTGGGATACCATTTTTTTCGGCAAAGGCGACAAATTCATTTAGTAATGCAAAGGTAGGTGCGTAGTCCTTTACAAAATCGGCAGCAGTTTTATAGGAGGCAAAAGATGCGCGGTGTTTATCGGCATAACTGAATGCAAAATCGTTTACAAGCCCTTTATAGAATACTTTATTCAAATAAGTGGAGCGGTAAGAGGTATCAATAGGGACAAAAATATCCGGCATGATGCCACCTCCGCCATATACGGTTCTGCCGGAAACAGTTTTAAACTTAAGACTATCCGCAAAGTGGATGCTATCTGAATGCAACATTTCTCCATTTTCATAACGCTCGTACTCTTCGCTATAATAAGCCTCTAAACCTTTGTTATATGGCTTTTGAATGCAACGCCCGCTTGGGGTGTAGTAACGGGCGACAGTTAAACGGATGGCAGAACCATCAGGTATTTCAATTTGTTCCTGCACCAAGCCTTTACCAAAAGAGCGACGACCGATAATGGTTGCTCTGTCATTATCCTGCAAAGCACCCGAAACAATTTCGCTGGCAGAGGCAGAGCCTTCATCAATTAAAACAACCAGCTTATTCGCTTCGAAGCTGCCTTTTTCAGTAGCCACATATTTTTTCATGGGACTGCTCTTACCTTTGGTATATACAATCAGCATTCCTTTGCTTAGGAATTCATCGGCAATATCAACTGCTGCATTAAGATAACCACCACCGTTTCCGCGCAGGTCAATAATGAGTTTTTTCATACCCTGTTTGGTAAGTTTGTTAAATCCTTTCCTGAACTCATCATAAGTAGCCGAAGCAAAACGACTAACTTTGATATAGCCCATACCGGGTTCTGTTAAAATACTGACATCAACACTGTAAATAGGTATCTCACCACGGGTAATAGTGAAATCGAGTAATTGTTTTTGCCCCTCGCGCTTAATGCTAATATTTACTTTAGTATCTTTCTGTCCGCGAAGCATCTCAAACACTTTCTTATTGGTAATTTTTATACCAGCAACGTTTTTTCCTTCAACCTTTACAATCCTGTCTCCGGCTTTAAGACCTAATCTCTCAGAAGGGCCACCCTCTATGGGATGCACCACACAAATGGTATCATTAACAATATTAAACTCAATACCTATACCATGAAAGTTGCCTTGCAGCGGTTCGTTTACTTCCTCTAATTCTTTTGCAGGGATATACTCAGAGTGTGGGTCTAACTGATGGAGCATGGCAGTAAGTGTACTTTCTTCCAGCTTTTTACGGTTGATGGTATCTACGTAATTATCTTCAATAAAATTTAACACATTATCCAGCTTCCCTGTTTTTTGATGGGGTGATGCAATATTGGCAGCATTTTGACGTTTAACCGTCAGCAAAGAACCTAATACAACTCCGGCAATAAGCAGGCAGGAATAGATAAGAGGGTTAAGCCATTTGCGGGGTGAAGAATTGTTAATAGGATCTTCCATATATTCGTGCGCAAAAGTAATTGTTTAATTTTGTATGGTGATGAGTAAAGTTAGATACGGCGTGTTTTTGGTTTTAGCGGCAATGGGGCTTGTTATTCTTTCTTGTAAAAAATCCACAACGCAGCAAAGTTCAAATAATGCAGTGCTTAATCAGGCAGCTAACACACACTTTACGACTAACGTTTATTTATCCTCGCACCCTAACCTTACTGTGCCAGGTGTTGATACTATTTCTCAAAACCCTAATGTGGGAATTAGGGGTCTTTTAATTTATCGTGCAACAGAGACGGAGTTTTATGTATATGAAAGAGCTTGCACCTATGATGGCTTATCAAATGTGAAAGCAAAGGTTTTTTCGGCACAAGGTAGTTTTACCTGCACCGATAATGTTTGTGGCTCTGTATTTACGATTGCAGATGGCTCAGGGCAGCCCACACATGGACCGGCTACCTATGCTTTAAAGCAATACAAATGGACTCTTGACGGCACAGGGAATGTACTGACTATTAGCAACTAATTATTTTAGGATGGCTAATTGTGTTTTTGCCTGTGCGGCATAAAAGCCTTGTGCATCAGCAATGTGCTGAAGCAGGGTTTTAGCCTCATCATTCTTTTGCAAATCAATAAAACATAATGCTTTGTACCAATAAGCTTCTTGCTTAAACACATTGTTTGGTAAGTTACCAATACGGTTTAGCATAATTAAAGCCTGTGCATAATTCTTTTGATAAAAGTGTGCAGCTCCTGTATAAAAAAAGGCATTCGGGTCGTCGCGGTTTAATAAAGGTTTTAGTTTAGTAATAGCCACATCAAACTTTTGCGCACTGAAGTTTTTCATTGCCTGATTAATTAAATTAGGCGCAGCCGTATCGCTTATGCTTAGTGCAGTTCCATCGGGATTGTAATACAGCTTTTGATAATCGGTAACTTTTAAATCGTATAAATAAATTACAGGCGAGTTGGGTAATAATTCAATCAGTTTACGTTCTCTATCAGTAGGGTTACCCTTTTCGAGCATGCTTTCTTCCTCGGGCATCAATACAATAGCCTCGGCATCTTTATCAATATGCATGTGATGATGTATCCTGTAAAAATGTTCTCCGCCAAAAATAGAACTGTCTTTATTAAGTTCTTTATTTTGTTCTGATGATATACTGTTGTTGTTCTGTTTGTGGTGAGTAAACAGATATACCAAACCACCTGCAATAAGTAAACCACTTACAAAAGCTAAGAGTGTTCTTTTATGGTTAGGGGAGCCTGAATTTGTATTCATAACGTCAAAGATAATTTTATAACAGATATAATCTTGTTAAATGCACTTAAAATAATCAAAAGGCTCAAAGCAATCTTTGCATTTGTATAGTGCTTTGCAGGCAGTAGAGCCAAACTGACTAACCAATTCAGTATGTAAAGAGCCACAACGCGGACACTTAATTTGTTTGTGCTTGCCTGTTATAAAAGATTTATCGCTGGTGCTTTCCTGTGGAGGGGCAATGCCGTATTTACGTAAACGTTCTTTAGCATCATCACTAAGCCAATCGGTTGTCCAGGCAGGGGTGTAAACCATTTTAATGTGGATGTTCTCAATGCCCATTTTTTTGAGGGTAGATACAATATCATCTTCCATTTGTTTCATGGCAGGGCAACCGCTATAGGTGGGGGTTATAGCAACCTCAACACCTGTGGGCAATAAAGTTATTTTGCGGATAACCCCCAAATCTACAATACTGATTACAGGAATTTCGGGGTCAGGAATTGCTTTTAGTGCCTCTAATATGCTTTGCTCGGTATGGGTTTGCATGCCATAAAGGTAAGCTTTCCTAGCAATGAAAGCGGTAATTTATCGTACTATAACCACCCGTTTATTTACTACGCCCTCTGCACTTTGCAAACTTATGTTATAAACACCCTCATTTAAGCTGCTTGAATCTATACTTGTTTTGCCGCTTATGGTTTGGCTTAATACAAGCTTACCAGTTACATCATAAACCTGCATGGTTTGTTTGGTTGCGCTGTTTGGCTCTATAACAAAACTACCGTTGTTGGGGTTTGGGTAAATGTTTACCTCATTCTTGTTTGTACTAAATTGTTGCACACCTGCAATGCAAGGGTCAGGATAAACATAAATACTAAAAGTACTATCCGGTCCCTGACATCCATTTAATGTAGCAGTAACTGTATGTAATAGTTGAAACAATAGTTACCAAAGAAGTATTAACCGTTATAAAAGAAGGCACATCACCGGTTTGTGTACCACCTACTCCACCTAAACCAGTCCATGTAAACACTGGGTTCCCTCCGGAAGGAAGGAAAACAAAGTTTATGGGAGATGTAGTTTGATTAGGACAATAAAAATAATTTGGTACAGGGGCTACAAGTGGTGTGGGTTTAATATTAATCGTATCTATAGCAGGTACCCCAACACAACCACTTAAAATGGGCGTGTATGTTACGACACCAATTTGGTTAGTTAAAGTCGTGTTGCTTGGTGCTACATATGCAGCAGGTATACCCGTACCGAATACCGGCATACCTATATTCGTATTATTAGACTTAAAATTCAACATTAAGTTTAGGTTAACAAAGAGGGCGGTTTGGTGTTTTTGGCATCAACAGTGGCTATTTTGAAAGGAACCGCGGCTACTTCGAGAGAAACCGCGGCTATTTTGAAACAAACCGTGGTAATTTTGCAATTAACCGTTGCTACTTAGAAAAAAACCGGCGTGTGCATAAAAATAAAAAGCATCTCTGCCAAAGAAACCAACTCGCTAAGAGAATAAATGGCTAATTCTTACGTTATAAGAATGTAGTTTGCTGTAACCATTAAATAAACCCTTATAAATATTCTATCAATTTGTAATTTTTTACCTTTACACTCGTCTAATTGCATTATGGCTAAATCGTTTTTAAGGAGTATTCTTTTCGTCTTTTTAATCTTAGGTCTCGTATCTCAGGTCTGCACCGCGCAAGATAAAGACCCCGTTAGTTTTAAAATAGAAGCTAAAAAGGTTTCGGCTACCGAGTATGATATTGTTTTTAATGCCGCCATTGATGAAGGCTGGCATGTATATTCTATAGTGCCGGCAGATGGCGGACCTAACCCTACCACGATTACCGTAAACAAATCAGCCGACTATGATTTGGTTGGTAAAGTAAAAGAAAGCAAGCCTATTGAAGAAATGGATAAGGTTTTTGATATGAAGGTGCAATACTTTAAGCACAAAGCCACCTTTACCCAACGCATAAAAGTAAAAACCGATAAGACCTTTAAAGTATCAGGTAAATACGAATATCAAACTTGTACCGATGAGAAGTGCATGTTTCCACCTGCTAAAAAATTCTCGCTTACTATTGAGCAGTTAGCGGTTAGCGTTAAGCCTTTAGCTGATAGCAGTAAAAAGTTGGCGGTAAACAGTAAACAAGATACAGCATACACGGTACAAGATACAAGCAAAAAAATTGCTACCGCTCAATCGACAAATCAACCAATCGACCAATCTACCAATTCTTCTACAGATACTCCCTGGTGGATGATATTTTTAAAAGGAATTGGTTTTGGGTTAGCTGCTTTAATTACCCCTTGTGTATTCCCCATGATACCTATGAACGTGAGTTTCTTTTTAAAGCGTAACAAAAAGCGCAGCGGTGCTATTAAAGAAGCTTTGTTCTTTATGCTCAGCATCATTGTTATTTATACGGCGTTAGGTTTATTAATTACCGCCGTCTTCGGCGAAACCGCTTTAAACGCCATAGCCTCCAGCGCATCATTCAATATCTTCTTCTTTATCATGCTCATTATTTTCGGTATCAGTTTCTTGGGTGCCTTCGAAATTGTATTACCCAACTCTTGGCTCAATAAAATGGATGCACAGAGCGATAGGGGTGGTTTCCTTGGTATCTTCTTTATGGCAACAACGTTGTCGTTAGTTTCATTCTCCTGCACAGGTATTTTTATTGGTAATTTAATTCCCTTGGTAAGCAACTCACCAACCGGTCCCTTCTTTGGTTTTTTAGGTTTTGGTTTAGGCTTTGCACTTCCCTTTGGTTTGTTTGCCATTGTACCCAGTTGGTTAAACAGCATGCCAAAATCGGGCGGATGGTTAAACACCGTTAAAGTTACACTTGGTTTGCTGGAATTGGCACTTGCCTTAAAATTCGCTTCCAATGCAGATTTGGTATATGATATGCACATTCTTACCCGCGAGGTCTTCCTTACCTTATGGATTGTTTTATTCGCCATCACCGGAATTTATTTAATGGGGTGGTTCAAACTTAGTCACGATACCCCTGCCCCTTTCATCACCATTCCCCGCTTGTTCTTCGCCATCTTTGCTTTTGCCTTCACGGTATATATGATTCCCGGCTTGTGGGGCGCACCTTTAAAATTACTAAGTGGTGTTATTCCTCCTTCCACCTATGCTGAATGGAAACCACAAACGGCAACGGTTGTGCAATCTGGGAATCAAAACTCATCTGCCTTAGCTACTAAAATGATTGATGGTCCGGATGGATTAAAGGTTTTTCATAATGATTATGAAAGTGCTTTAGCCTATTCAAAAGAAGTGCACAAGCCATTGATGATTGATTTTACAGGCCATGCCTGCGCTAATTGCCGTAAGATGGAAGACAACGTGTGGGTAGAACCCGAAATAAAAAATATCTTGGCAAATGATGTGGTGATTGTTTCTTTGTTTGTTGACGATAGAAAAGAACTGGCTAAAACTGAACAGAAAGAAGTTGATTGGAGTGGAGATAAAGTAACCCTTGAAACCGAAGGAATGAAGTGGGGCTTTATGCAATTAAGCAAATACAAAATAAGCTCTCAACCTTATTATGTTATTGTAAACGATGATGAATCGTTACTAAGCAACAATGGCATTGGTTACGATACGGGTAAAGACCTGCCTGTTTTTAAAACATGGCTTACCACTGCCATTGCCAAATACAAAGAGAAGCATCCTTAAATTTTTTGTAACTTTGTAATACAATTAATTGCATACCAATGAAACAAGTTACCTTACATATTACCGATAAAAAATACCCTCTCTTTATGGAGTTAGTTAAGAGCCTTGATTTTGTGAAGAAAGTAGAAGCTGATGATGAACCTACTAAAGCAGAGATTTTAGAAGGCTTAAAACAAGCCGTAGAAGAAATGAAACTTATTAAAGCAGGCAAATTAAAAGGTCGTCCCGCCGAAGAACTATTTAATGAGTTATAAAGTAATTACCATTCCACGATTTGATAAGGAGTTAAAAAAACTTGCCAAAAAATATCCTTCTCTAAAAAAAGAATACATCGAACTTGTTCAGGAGCTTAAAGAAAGCCCCAACCAAGGAATGCCAATTGGTGGTAATTGTTTTAAAATACGTTTGGCTATTGCCTCAAAAGGAAAAGGTAAAAGCGGAGGCGCAAGAGTAATTACATACATTGTTATAGAAGGTAAAACAGTGTTTTTGTTATCTATTTATGATAAATCTGAGCAATCAACCATTATCGATAAGGAATTACAATCCATTCTAAAGTTTATTCCTTAGACTTTCATCATGCAAACCAAGCCTAAAAGCGAGTGGACTATCCTTACTGAAACGCTTGCTGAAAAGTTTGGCATGGAGCCAGACTTGCATAACATTATCTTTTTAGTAGGTGTGCAGGAACTTGGTATGGGCTACAAAAAATTTAAGAAAGACGAGAAGGTAAACGTGATGCATATTGCCATTTGTACTTTGTTAGAGCCTTATGGTTACTATGAGTTTGAAGGTCGAGATGCAGATGGCTGGCCACACTTTAAAACCAAAGAACAATTACCTTTTTTGAAACCTGCCGAACAAAACAACTTGATGATTAAGGCAGTGATAGAATACTTTAAGAAGAATGAGCTTATCGGTTAAGCTTATTTTATCTCCGAAAGAATACGTTTATTGATTTTCTTTATTAGCGCCGGGCCTTTGTAAATAAAGCCTGTGTATAGTTGAATTAAATCTGCACCCGCGTTTAGTTTGTCTATAGCATCTTGTGCGCTGTGTATTCCTCCCACTCCAATAATGGCAATATGCTTATCTAATTTACTTCGCAGAAACTTTATTACATTGGTGCTTCTTGTAGTGAGAGGTTTCCCGCTCAACCCACCTGCACCCATATCTGTAACCTCTTGCTTAGATGTAATTAAATTATCTCTTGAGATGGTTGTATTCGTTGCAATTACGCCTGCAATTTTTGTTTCGATAACAATCTCAACAATATCTTGTAATTGTGTATCCGTTAAATCAGGAGCAATCTTTAAGAAGATAGGCTTGGGTATTTTCTTCTTTGCATTCTCCTGTTGAAGTGTACTCAGTATATTCGTTAGTGGTTCTTTTTCTTGTAGTTCACGTAAATTGGGTGTGTTAGGCGAACTTACATTCACTACAAAATAATCTACTACCTCATATAAATCATTAAAGCAAAGGATATAGTCCTGTGTGGCACTTTCATTCGGAGTAGCTTTATTCTTACCAATGTTCCCACCAACGATAATATTTTTATTCCTTCTCTTTGCTAAACGAATGGCAGCTGCACTTGCCCCATCATTATTAAAACCCATTCGGTTTATTAAAGCCTCATCTTTAGGTAAACGAAACAAACGGGGTTTATCATTACCGGACTGAGCTTTAGGTGTAACCGTACCAATCTCTATAGAACCAAAACCTAAACAAGCCAACTCATCAACTAATAAAGCATTCTTGTCTAAACCTGCTGCAAGTCCTACCGGATTAGGGAAACTTAAACCTGCTATATTTCTTACCAGCTTATTTGATTTAACCACAAAAAGAGACGAGGTTATTTGCTTAGCAAAAGGAATACACAGAAAGAACCTCAATAAAGAAAAGGTAATATGATGGGCCTTCTCCGGATTAAATAAAAACAGAAAAGGTTTTATAAATAACTTGTACATAAAGTACAAAGTTATTTATTTAAATAATCTTTATTTCTTCTCCTCAACATTAATTCCGTCAGAAGATATTTTTATGTGCGCTTCTTTGGAGTTTACTTCTATACCGTATTTATCAATTTTTACACGCGCATCACTGTCGTTAATGTTTATTTCATTTTTCACATTCATCAAATCTTCTTTAGTGCAACTAAGACAGGTTAATCCGTTTCCGGTCATTTTCCAATACTTGTTTCCCATTTCAGAATCGGTGATACCGTTTGTGTTTTCAATATCATACAATAAGCGTTTCAGGTTATCATCTAAATAAATGATTTTGTTTTTTGGTAACTTAATCAACACCTCTACTTCCTGATTTCTGAATTTATCTGTGCTGTTAAAAGAAAAATAATTATCAATTAATAAAGCAGCATCTTGTTGAGCCAGTTTGTAGTCTATTTTCTTTGCGCGTTGTGCAGCATCAGGTTTATCAGTACCTTCAGATGATTTTAAGATAAAAACTGAAAGGCTGTCATTCTCTGAAGTGATAATTTTAATACGTGGTTTTCCCCACCATATAGGAGGGTTTTGAGTAGAATTAATTAACCAACGATTACGATTCCATCCAAAATCAATATCGGTTACTAAGCCCGAATGATTATTGTTGGCTTTAATAAATAAGGTATCTTTTGTATTTGTTTTTATTTCAATCTGTTCTTTTAATTGCGTCTCTGCTGAATAATCGTTTAAAAGATTTAGCCCCAAGTATAAGCAAATGGTTAAGCCTACAAACCATAAAATACCAGCAGATAAATTAAGCCACTTGTATCTTACTCTGATTCCTAAAATAAGTTTCATGCCTTTATAAACCAACATACATAAAGGAATTCCAACACACATAACCAAACCTAATTTAAAGAATGTAAAAGAAAAAGTTTCTCCTCCAATGGCTGAAAAGAAGTTGTGTATACTCAAACCGTCAATAGTGCCAATGCCGAATATTACGCAAAGTAGTGCGGCAAAAAGACAGATACCAAACAATACAAAAAAGACACCTGCTATTTTCGAAATAACTTTAAAGATACCACTGAATATGGTATAGATAAGATTGCCTATTTTATTTCCTATACTTTGATTATGGTATTGGTTTTTAATCCCACTGCCAAAGTCTTGCACACGATTCTTTAATTGCTCTGCCTCTTCCTTTATAGTCTGACTGATGGTATTTATATCAATCGGGTCACCACGCATCTCAAGCTTTTCAGCTGTTGTTTTGGCTTCAGGTATTATTATCCAAAGTACAATGTATAATAAGAACCCGCTGCCAAATCCAAAGAACAGAACTACCAGTATTAAACGTATCCATAAAGGGTCGGTATCAAAATAGTTTGCAATACCCGAGCAAACTCCTCCTAACACTTTACTATCACCATCTCTAAAAACACGACGAGTCTTGCTTTTATATTGGTGGTTTTTTTGTTCCTGCGCAGATGAATTGTTTTGGTTTTCTGTACCATCTGTAAAATCCTCAGGCTTTCCCATAGTATTTATAGCCTCATTAATATCAGCCTCTACCAAAACTTGTTTGCCTGCATGTGTTTTAGCTTTTAGCAATTCTGCTAACCGAGCTTCAATATCAGCTACTATTTCTTCACAGCCTTCTTCATTTGCAAAGTGGTTTTTAATAGCCGACAAATAGTCCTTTAGTATTTGGTAAGCCGATTCTTCGATATTAAAAACTAATCCGGCAAGGTTTATGTTTACTGTCTTGTTCATGTTTTTTATATTAATATGTTATTTGTGTTTATTCTCTTTCAAAAGTTTATTTACCGCATCAGCCATTTCATCCCAGGTGTTTTCAAGTTCAGTTAATAGCTTAACACCTTGTGGAGTTAGTTTATAATATTTGCGTGGAGGACCCGATGTTGATTCTTCCCAACGGTAGGTTAAATAGTTTGCGTTTTTTAATCGTGTTAATAAAGGATATAACGTTCCTTCCACAATCATCATTTTAGAACCTTTAAGCTGGTCTATTATTTCGGTAGGATAAGCCTCTCCCATGGCTAACACTGATAAGGTACACAACTCCAACACGCCTTTGCGCATTTGCGATTGTGTGTTTTCTGTATTTATGGTTTGTGTCATTTATATAATTTGTTTAGACAGTTTACTAGTTAATTGCATGGCAAAGATAAGGGTTTAATTTACTACTATGCAACACATAATACCTGTTTATGTATTATATTACTGAAAATCAATGAGATTAATTTTAAAAGAGAAGGTAAGAAGGGGGTGATTTTTACTGAAAACCTTATTTATTTAAGCTTCAATACCTGCCCGATAGAGATTACGGCGTTCTTGCTAAGCCCGTTTAACTGAAGTAAATCAGCTACACTCATATTATGTTCGCGAGCTATCTTATAGAAGTAGTCTCCTTGCTTTACGGTATATGTAACCTCATTTGTTGTGCCGGTAGGAGCATTGCTGCTTATATTTTCAGCCAGTTGCTTTTTATCAGCCGTTTGCTGTGTTGGTGTTGCTTCATTCTTTTTATTTGCCAATACGGAGTCTTTAGGCACTATAGGTTTTTCTGTTTTATAAATAACAAGTTTTCTGCCCGGCTTCAAGCCTTTCTTGCCTACTAAATTCCAGGTTGTAATATCACTTACAGAAACTCCATATTTACGTGCAACGGTACTTAGTCTATCGCCTGGTTTTACTACATAAGTAATTTGAACTTCTTTAACCTGAGTTAGTGCAAGGTTTTTTTGTTCTTCGTTTTGTTTACGAAGCATGGCGTAAATCTCTTCTTCATTGGTAACAAATTTCCCGATTACATTTTTAGGCATGGTAAGCACATTGCCTCCTGCCGGTATAATTTGTTTTTTATAAACCGGATTAAAGAATTGTATCTCTTCTACCGTTACATCTAAAACCCCTGCCAGTTGCTGAAAAGAAAGCGGTTCTTTAATAATAACCGTATCCAACTCAAAATAGGTTTTACGCGGAACATCCGGATAGAGATTATGTTCGGGATAATAATTCATCACATAATTGGCAGCTATAAAAGCCGGTACATAGGCCTGAGTTTCTAAAGGAAGATAAGGGCGTATTTCCCAATACGTTTTTTTACCTCCGCTACGACGGATGGCGCGGTTAATAGTTCCCGGACCTGCATTGTAAGCAGCCAAAACCATTTGCCAGTCGTTAAACATTTTATATAAATCTTTCAGGTATTCTGCAGCAGCTATGGTCGCTTTATAGGGGTCAGAACGCTCATCAATATAGGAAGTTACGTTTAAACCATACAGCTTTCCGGTGGGGTACATAAACTGCCAAAGACCTGCTGCACCTGCTCTTGAACGAGCTATAGGACTTAACGCGGATTCTATTACAGCCAGATTCTTTAACTCTAAAGGAATATTGTACTTATCAAATATCTGCTCGAACATGGGGTAATATAGCTGAGATGAACCCAGTATTTTGCACATTAGGCTTCTCTTTTTTATGGCATAAAGCTCTATATAAGGCTTTACAGTGGCATTAAACTGCAAATCAAACGGAGAGGCCGCATCTAATTTGGCAAGACGATTTTCATATACAAAATCCTCAAAACGGGGTATAGAATCAGGTGCATAATTGTATTTGTTCTTTTGTGCAGAAGGCTTGGCGTATAGTTTATCCAGTATTTTTTGGGTAGAAAGGCTATCTAATGCAGCGGCAATAGGGTCGTCCTGCATGGTTTGTTGGGCAAAGGCCTCACCCCCAGCCCCTCTCCAAAGGAGAGGGGAGAGCATAAAAGCAAACAGATATATAATAAAGCCCCTCATTATTATGCAATAACGCACATTCTTTAAAAATGTTGTATGTGCAATGATATTAATATAATCTTAAATATACGACTTTTTTAGCTGTACTTATCAAAGCAAGAGTGTTAAATAACCTTATTCACTTATTAATTTCATTAGAAAATCCCTTATATTTTCTTTTTCCTTGACGAAAAAGAAACAAAAAGTCAAGACCAAACGATCTGCCACGCACAAGCCAAACTGCTCCGCGTTCGGTCGAGCTGCCCGCTGTTTCAAATAAGGTTAATCTAAACTTTATGATTCGCTGAGTGCGGCTGGCGTCCACGAAAGGTGCGAACCGAAAGTTTTCTGGGCGATGCAGGGTTGTTTGTGTACCAAGAAAAGCTTTGGGTTGGCTTTCGTGGGGCACTTTCTTTGCTTCGTTTCTTTGGGCAAACAAAGAAATGAAGAAGAAAAAAGCAGCCAATTACAGAATTAAACAACTTTGTTTTAATTGCAAATTATTTTAGCACATAATTCTGTTGTAAAACAATGATAAAATTAATTATACTGAAAATCAACTATATATAACAATATATTGCTAATATTTTTAGTTTTTTAAAATTCGTGTTGTTCTTTAGCATACCTTTGCCGAACCAAAACTTATAAATATCATGGCTAAGAAAAACGAAGAAGCAAACGATTCAAAAAAGATTAACGTAGAAAAGCTAAAAGCCCTACAACTTACTTTAGATAAGCTTGAAAAAACATACGGTAAAGGTACCGTAATGAAATTAGGCGATACCCAAACCGAAGCCATGGAAGTTATCAGTACAGGTTCTCTTGGACTTGATATTGCACTGGGCGTTGGCGGTTTACCTAAAGGACGCGTAATAGAAATTTACGGGCCTGAATCATCGGGTAAAACTACCATGACCATACATGCCATTGCCAATTGCCAAAGAAATGGCGGTATTGCAGCCTTTATAGATGCCGAACATGCTTTCGATCGTTTTTATGCCGAGAAGTTAGGTGTTGATACACAAGGTCTTTTAATATCGCAACCCGATAACGGCGAGCAGGCTTTAGAAATTGCCGAAAACCTAATCAGCTCGGGTGCTATTGATTTAATTGTAATAGATTCTGTGGCGGCGCTTACCCCAAAATCGGAGATTGAAGGGGAGATGGGCGACAGTAAAATGGGTTTACATGCCCGCTTAATGAGTCAGGCATTGCGCAAGCTTACCAGCGTTATCAGCAAAACAAATTGCTGCGTTATTTTCATCAACCAGTTACGCGAAAAAATTGGTGTAATGTTCGGTAACCCCGAAACCACTACCGGTGGTAACGCCCTTAAATTCTATGCTTCGGTACGTTTGGATATACGCCGTATAGGACAAATTAAAGACGGAGAAAACGTGGTAGGTAACCGCGCCCGTGTAAAGGTTATTAAAAACAAAGTGGCTCCTCCTTTCCGTCAGGCAGAGTTTGATATTATATTCGGAGAAGGCATCAGCAAAACAGGCGAGATTATTGACCTGGGTGTAGAGCTTAACGTAATTAAAAAGAGCGGCTCGTGGTTTAGCTACGGCGATACCAAACTTGGACAAGGGCGCGACTCGGTTAAACAAATATTTAACGACAACCCCGAGTTAGCTGCCGAAATAGAGCACGTTATAAAAGAAAAAATAGTAGGGCATGCCGAGCCTGTATTAGCAGCAGTTGAATAATTATTATCATTGCCATGGTAATCTTTATATAAAAGAACCCTTGCTTCGGCAAGGGTTTTTCATTTGGGTGTTCTAACAGGTTTAATTAATAAATTGTATAAAACATGAAATTAGTAATACTTGGTGCCGGTGCTTCTTATGATGCATTTTATTGGTATAGAGATGAAAATACTTTTAAGAATTGGAGAGCACCATTAGCTAATGAGATTTTTGAACAAAGACCTGATTTTTTAAATATTATTGATACATATCCAGGTTCTCATAGCGTATTTAGCCAAATAGGTACAGTAGGAGATATAGAAGCTTTTTTCCAGGAACGTTATGAAAATTCTGTTAAGCATGGTAACATTAATGTAGAAAAGCAATTAATAAACTTAAAGTTCTTTTTACAGCATTTGTTTTATCAAATATCGGAGAAGCTAAATTATGCTGGTAATAGCAATTTAGTGAAACTTATTACCCATATAGATGACTATATTGCTAAAACAAAAGAAGATGTTTTAATAATTAGTTTTAATTATGATTTACTCATGGAACGTGCACTTTGTGAGCATTATTATGGTAAGGCTAAAAGCGATTATGATATAGGAGATTACTTATTAAACAAGATTAAGCTTATAAAACCTCATGGTTCCTGTAATTGGTTTAGGGTATCTTGTATTAATCAAGATACAATAACGCCTCGTATGTCGTTTTCTGATTATTTGTTTAAGAATAATTTCACTCAAGAATATATAAATAGACAACTTGAAAAAGAATTTATCTGTGCACCATATAGTGCTGGAAGCTTCCATAAAGGGACTAATAATAATTTTTATATGTTTCCTCAAATACATATTCCTTTAAAAGAAAAGGATGAGTTTACTATGCCTAAAGAACAAGAAGATTATTTAAATGAATACTTACCGAAAGTTGATGAAGTATTGATTGTAGGATGGAAGGGAAGTGAACAACATTTTAATAGAAAATTGAAAGAACATTTAGGGAATAAAACTTTAAAAATCCAAGTTGTTAATGGTCCAAATCATATAAACCCAGCAATAGTTTTATATAATTTAAAAGATTCTATAAATACAAATAATTCCAGTTTGTTTTTGGATGATTACTCTTTAGAGGGGATAAATGGCACAAAAGAATTTCTTACCTTTCTTTCAGAAAATAAGCAGGAAGGTTCTCTTACTTCCTTTTTAATTAAATTGGAACAAGGAAGAACAAAATCAATTTTTGATTAATACTACCTAATCCCCCACAACCCTCTGCCAACTTTAAAGCAAGCAAGCTGTTTTTGGCATAAATAGTGGTAAAATCAACGTTATGCTTGCATCGCTCGTTAGCATCCTTACATCGCTTCACGCGATGCTTGAATGATTGAAGATTTTGCTTACATCGCTTTCAATTATCCTTGCATCGCTTCACGCATTGCTTGAATGATTGAAGATTTTGGTTGCATTGTGTTTAATTATCCTTGAATGATTAAAGATTTTGCTTGCATCGCTTTCAATCATCCTTACATCGCTTCATGCGTTGCTTGAATGATTGAAGATTTTGGTTGCATTGCGTTCAATTATCCTTGCATGCTTTAAAGCTATCCTTGCATCGCTTTCAATCATCCTTACATCGCTTCACGCGATGCTTGAATGATTGAAGATTTTGCTTGCATCGCGTTCAATTATCGTTGCATCGCAACAAGCTGTTCAAGCATCGCGTTAAGCGGAGGGAGGTTGCTGCAAAATTATGCTTGCATCGCGTTCGATTATCCTTTCATCGCTGCAAGCGATGAAAGTATCGCTACGAGCTATGTGAGGTTGCTTCAAACCGATGTCTGGTTGGGGTTAGAGCATTAACGAAACGTTAAAGAACACTTCAGCATAGCTTCGGATGATGTTTATTCTCAGCTACGTGATAAGGGAAATGCATAAAGCTATCGGCAAGTTGGATTTAGGGATGTTTTTTACCTACCTTTGCGCTAAGCAGGCCGTTCTATCGCTGCGGGAATACCCGCAGAGGAAAGTCCGGACAACACAGAGCACCTAACCTTTTGAAAAAGAGGGTATGCAAAGGGCAACTTAGCATAACAGATAGTGCCACAGAAAATATACCGCCATGCTTCGGCAGGGTAAGGGTGCAAACGCGAGGTAAGAGCTCACGCACAACGGCAGCAATGCTTTGTGAGGAAAACCTTAGGGGTTGAAAAGCCAAATAAGTTGCGGTTTAAGCAGCTCGCTTATGTTTACTTCGGTAAACGCCGCAATGGGTAGGCCGACCAGATAAATGATAGAAGCCGCGCAAGCGGAACAAAACCCGGCTTACAGGCCTGCTTATTTTTTGTTTTACGAAGTAATGTCTCTTAAAGAGAGGTTATATAAACCCTACTTAATAAGTTTTTGGGTGTATTGATTATTGCCGGTAGTAACGGTAACAAAGTAAACCCCTGCACTTAATGCGCCCAGGTTAAGTTGCATTTTATCAGTTTGGTTTACTGTGTTTTCAATAAGAACTTTTCCAAGCTGGTCTGTTACTTTTACTGATAAAGTTTCTCCTGCATTTTTTACGTTGATGTTTACAGCATCCATAAACGGATTAGGGTAAACAGCTACTTGTTGATTACCTAAATCATATTTTTCAATACCCACACCGGCTACACAAGCTACACCGCCTAAGCTTGCAAAATCTGCACATAGTGATTGGTAATACTCATTTGCAACCGTGGCATCATGTATTACCATAAAGTTTTCATCGCTGGTAAAAGAAGCTGTAGAAGTCCAGTTGTAAGAACCACAACCCACCTGAGGGTCAGAAGTTGGATTGTTAGGGTCTACACATATCATTTTATTATGATAAATGTAAGAGCCTGTATAAATTTTTAAGTTAGCACCCATAGATGAAGTAAGGGCAGTATATGCACTGCTGCCATTAGACTGCTGATCCATAATACCAAAACCCGTTGCACCTGAGCTATATCTACTTTGCATTGCAGATGAAACAGAACTCATGGTAAAATCATAAATACCAAAATATAATCCATCATTAGCAGAGTTTACCACATTGGTTAAAGCAGTGCCAGCCTGGTCTTGCGGACTAAAAAACACATCTATAGGTGTGCCATTAACTGTGAAGCTGGTTACTGCAGAAGGAGTTTTTGAAGTACTAAACTTTGGAGAAGCACCCGGAATAGAATCTGAACCACCCCACATTTGGTTAAACTGAGAATCATAATCTTGAGCTAAAGGCTGGTTTTGAATAACCACCATATTATTATAATCATCGCTAGCCATTGAACTACTCCAATCAAAAGAAGAAGTAGAAATGATAGCCTGATTTGAATCGGGAGAATTGGCATCTATAACCACAAATTTATTATGCATAATATACCCATTACCTCCTGTTTGATTAGGAGCAGACTCGGTATGAACGCGGGAACCGCTAAGTTCGCTTAAGCCGGAGTTTGGAGTACCATTAGCCGTATTATTATATATCCACCTAACTATAACGCCTCTGGCTGCAGCATTTTTACAGGCTGTTGCAATACAGGAAAGTAAATCTCCGGCAGAAGAAGTATAATCATACTGGGCTATATCAACCGAATATTTTGCACTATCTATTAATTTCGCTACCGTATCCTGAAAATACTGTGTATAATAGGGGTTTGTACCCGTTGAAACCGCATTATTTGGATGATGATTAAAGTAAACCTTAATCTTTGGATTTTGGGCTTTAGCATTAAAACTAAAGGCAATTAAAACTACTAGAACAAGTGTTTTAGCAAAGTTTTTTATTGTAAATTGTTTCATGTTTTTATTTTTTTAGTAATTAAAATTCTTTCAGCTTTAGTGCTAGGGCACAATGTACAATCAAAAATAAGTAAAATCAAGTTTTTTCGACAAAATTGACATCTTAATTTTGATTGCTTTTTACCATAAAAGATAAATAATCCCAACAAAAAAGCCCCGCTTAAATAACCTTAATTACGCAAGTCTCAATTAAGGTAATTTGGCAGAGCAAAAAAAGCAGAAAGGAGTCTAATTTTGGACTCCTTTCTTATTTATTGGTCATTTAATTTCGATTTCTTACCTTTAATTTATGAGAAAGTATCAGAAATTCGTCCCTGATGAAAGAATTCGTATTGTTTTTAAGGGATTAAGCAAAAAAACCACCGTTTCAAGACTTTGTATTGAGGAAGGAGTTAGTACAAGTCAATTTTATAACTGGAAAAATTTAATACTCGAAGTTGTTAAAAATAATATCCCTAAAAAAACTAAAATATTAATAGAAGAAAAAAGTCTTATCGAAAAACAAAAGAAGA
Source organism: Candidatus Saccharimonadota bacterium (assembly GCA_903970545.1). Classification (GTDB taxonomy): domain Bacteria; phylum Bacteroidota; class Bacteroidia; order B-17B0; family Aurantibacillaceae; genus PALSA-968. Next base: position 24,235 of record CAJCJB010000074.1, read on the forward strand.
TTATTAGTACTCTTGAAGAGAAAAACAGGTTACTTAAAAATTATATTAGAAATAGTGGGTTGGAAAAAAGATATTTTCGATATAGTTTCCTTCAAAAGAAAAAAATAATAGAAGTAGTCGAAAAATCTAATTTATCCCTAAACGATACTTTAAAATGCTTATATGTATATAGAAGCAATTTTTACAAGTGGAAAAAAGAAATGGAACTTAATCCTGACGGTAAACACCTCTTTGAAAAAGTAAAACGCAAATTTCAATTGCCAATTTATAGAGATGCTGTTTTTTCTATTTTACATTCTCCTCCAAGAGCCCATGGATTTAATAGAACAACTTGGAGAATGCATGATTTGCAAAAAACCATGCATGAGAGAGGGTTAGGAATAGGTAAACATTATATTAGCAGAATAATAAAAAACGAAGGATATAGATTTCTAAAAGCACGTAAAGTGTTGACCAGCACTGACCCAGAGTATAAGGAGAAGCTAAAAAGAATCACAGAAGTTTTATTGAATTTAAAACATGATGAAAAATTCTTCTCTATAGATGAGTACGGTCCATTTGCTGTTAAAATTCAAGGTGGACGCTCGCTTACACCCCCAGGACAGTATTATACCTATCCTCAATTTCAAAAGAGCAAGGGTTGCTTGATATTAACTGGTGCGCTTGAATTATCTACCAATCAATTTACCCATTTTTATTCTTTGAAAAAGAACACGGAGGAAATGATTAAACTTCTTGAAATATTGGTTGCAAAATATAAGTCTCAAAAATGTATATACTTATCATGGGATGCTGCTTCATGGCACGCATCAAAAGAACTTTATAAAAAGGTTGAAGGATTAAATAAAAGTAAAAATTCCCCAACAGTTAAATTAATCCCATTGCCTGCCTGCGCTCAATTTTTAAATGTCATAGAATCTGTATTTAGCGGAATGGCTAAGGCGGTTATTCACAACAGTAATTACTCCTCGAAAGAAGAATGCATGTCAGCAATAGACCGACATTTTCGTGAGAGAAATGAATTCTATTTAAAAAATCCCAAGAGGGCTGGGAAAAAACTATGGGGTAAGGAATTAGTAGTACCTGTATTTAATGAGAGTAATAACTGCAAAGACCCAAAATATCAACATGATTATAAATAAATATACTTCACATAACTCCAAACACCTTTAGCCCGTTTCTTTTGAAAACAGGCAAACAATCCTCCTAAATTCACATTACATTAATTTTTCATATTCGATAGTAAGAAATTCATATAGTTTCTCGGCTTTGGTGCCGCTGAGTTTTTGGTTTTGTACTATTTCAAAAACCTTAAGTAGACCATAACGTAGAGTTAATACTAACTGACGGATGGCCTCTGGTTCAAATACACATATCCATACGCCATCTCTCAATCCAAACTTGCCTGGCATATCTTTTGGCATAACTGCTGTTATAATAACCATCACATTACACTTAGCCTGCAGGTTATCGGTTTTAAGTTTGGTAATCCAATCTTCAGAAAAGGATTTAACCCTCTTGCATTCAAATAGGATTGAGCCTATTTCCGTTCCGTTGTTGCTGCGCACATGCAAGGTACAATCGGCACCACGTATGCCTTTGCCAACTGGTTTAACATGGTCAGTTGGGAAGGTATCTTCAAGGATTGATTCAAGTTCCAATTCCTGGACTTCACCAATCAGTTGCTGGCTATTGTTTTCAAGCTTTTCCCTAACCTTGGTAAGCTGGTCTTTGAGGTCAGAGATAAGTTTTTCCTTACCCTTAATCGTAAGCAGAGACTCGTTTCTGGTTTGTTCTCTGATTTCGTTTGTGGCACGTTCAAGCTGAGCGGAGAATTCTTCTTCTCTTCTTTTGTATTCAGTTTCCACGTCTTTTTTGATTGAATTACGGAAGTCCTGGATGATGGAGTCATTCAGGTCGATGTCATTTTCAGTTCCGCAACTTTTGCATTTCCATTTTACATTTGTTTCCATTACACATAGTTTTAAGTTAAACATTTATTACCCGTTTAACTCTTCCCGTATCAAGAGGAGCCTATTGTGTGTAGTTTGAAAAACGGTTTTATCCATTTTCTGAATACTTATACGTAAGAAAAAGAAAAAAGTTACAAATTTGTTACTTTATTTTTTTATATTTGCTCTATCTTATTGAAAAACAGTAATTTTAATTTCAATAAAATGACGGAAAAAAAGTATTTAAAGGAACTGGGAAAGAGAATCTCGGAAAAAAGAGAGGCATTAGGTTTATCTGCACAGGAGCTTGCAGAGAAAATAGACTTAAGTAAAGTTCACGTATATAGAATTGAGGCAGGCGAGCACTCTACCAATATTCTTATACTGCGGAGAATAGCAAAAATCTTTAGGATTGGGTTGGAAGATTTGGTAACTTTTAAGGAGCGATAGACTTTGCGTGTTCCGCTTTCAAAAAAGAAATTAAGGCTTTTGATAAAGATTCGGCTTCACAATGCTTAACAGGATTTACACTATTTGTCGGAGCTGCTAAAACATGCTTTCCCCTAATTTCCTTATTGTACTTATAATAGCCTTCTCTGTGTTCTGTTGCTATTTTTTGAGCATTCAACCAATCATCTAAATATTTCTTTTTACTTTCATCTGTAACATCTGGCCAAGAATCAGCGTCTACTAACTTATAATTGAACGAGTTTAAAATAGCTAAAACAAAAATGGCACAATTTATTACGGCACAATTTATTACGGATTCCGAGCCATCATTTGTTACAAAAATCCCATCTGCATATTCAAACTTTCCATTTGTAAAAACCGCACTTTCAGGATTTAATATCAATGTATTAACTTTATTATCAATTATTCTTTTTAAAAGGGGCTGTAAAGAATATATTAGGTCCTTATTGAAATTGGTAATCTTATTAAAATAAAATTTTTTAATAATACCATCATCACTTATTCGATTGAGTAAAATTTGATTTGTAGCATTTAGATGAACAATCTCATCTTTACCGTCAAGCATCCAGAATAAACCAACATGACAAGACTCCCTATGTGGAACATAAATCCCACAAACACCAACTCCTTGATATTCTTCCAGTAAAAATGAATCTCTATCGGGAATCATAAAATTGAGAACAATCCTAACTTAGTAATTGATTCAATTTGCTTTCTACTCTTGTTCTGAGTGAAGAAATATTATCTATGTTCTTAATACTTTCAGTCATCAATAAAATTGTTTTTAAAATTGAAGGTGGACATTCAAAAAGATATTCGCTTTCAAGTAATTTTATAATAACTTCATAGTTCTTATCAAGAACTAATGTATCTATATAGCCATATAGAAAGTCATTTTTTTCAAATAAATCTATCTCTTGGCTAAAAATTTGTCCAAATACAAAAGTTATTTCGTTTGAACAACTATCTATTGGTTCTTCAACTTCCATATAATTAATGGATGGGTTTTCATATAATTCAGAGCTATTTTTCATTTAACGCTTTTTTTAAAAATTCATATAATCCCTTGGCAGCTTGACGACTCATGTATACGCCTAACTCTATTTCCTTTATGACTCCAACTTTTGAGTCCCCACTAACTGCAATTTTTTTTCCGAGACCACCTTCATCTGTTAGCTCAAAATCTACAGATTTAGGTATTGTATTTCGAGTTGCATAGAAAGAAATATTAATTTGATTTGCAGGTGTTGTCCCTCCAATTATACCATCAGAATATATTGTCCTATATAATGGGTTCTTATGGTAATGTACCCTTACGGCTTTGCGTTTATTTTCTTCCATGATATAAATAGTTTAAGCTAAAATAGTAAGCATTTCCACTAAATAAATATACAAAAAAATTACTTATTAAAAGTATACTGTTAAATGAAAGCATATGTTAAATTTTCCTTCTAATTTTTTGACGGATTTATTATTGAAGGGAATTCTAATCCCTTACTGAAAAACATTACTTCTTTTCCATGACTGGCATTTGCAGCACTATAATTAAGCTCATACTCTAATTTATTATATCCTTTATATAGGGATTTAATCTCTGGAGTACTATCATATGAAACAATCCAATTATGTGCAGTTAATTTTGAAATTTTCTGGGCAACAGCCTCATGGTCATTATGCTTATAATGATTAACATAAAGTTCCTTTCCTTTAACGTAATAAGGTGGGTCAAAATAGAAAAGCGCTTTAGAAGAAATTTCTTTTTGGACTTTATCCAGTAAATCACACGCGTCCAGGTTAAATAATTTTATCCTATCACGATAATCAGCTATCCGTTCAATTCTTGCGATTAAATCTTTTTTATTAAATCTCGCATCTATTTTCCACTCACCCATTTGCTTTATTCCACCTATTGCACCAGCACTTATAATCCCAGCGTAACAACTTTTGTCAATCCCTTTACAACTTCTGGTTGTTCAAAGTGACTCTGTAGTACACCATTTTGTTGACTTAATCCAAGGAAATCTCTAAACTCTGGGTCACCGACTAATCTACCAAGATTTGTTGCACGCACATCTTTTAATTTTGGCTTTAAAGCTTTATCGAAATGAGGAGACTTGTTTAAAAAATCTATGACTTGTATAGCTATGGCTGGAGCTTTACCTTCAACCTTTGCATCAAAACGTCCCTGCTGTTGGGTATCCCACTCAACAGTACCAACACCACCATTTTGTCCAGTATGTTTAAGTTTTATCCATTTATTAGCTTCTTTTGGGTCAACGAAAATAGTACACGGAACTTCTTTAATAGGATTCTTTTTAAAAAGAAGGGAAAGCTTTTTTATTTTGTTTGTTAAGTTTTTATATTGAGCATCAATAAGAGCAGGTGTTGTAAGAATTTTAAGAGCTGTAATCCGTCTGTTACCTTCCAAAACTTCAAACCGCCCGTCTTCCCTCTCGCTTGGTGTGACCATTGCTAATTCTGAAGGATTTAAACCATTTTCAACAATATGTTGGGCCAATTGATATAATTTATCACCTTGGTCTTCAATCATTTTTTGAATTACATCCCTTTGATTGCCACCCATATCAAAGCGAGGATTCTCAATATTTAATAAAAGAACTGAAAGTTTAATGTTTTCTTTTGTTGGCTTTTTCATATAAACAGAATAATAAACGAAAGCTAAGATAAAGAAATTATCGCACAACCGCCTTTAATTTATAATTAAAGCCTTCACATAGATTTCATTTATTAATGCCTACCACTATTCCAAGATTCTTCACAGCACTTAATTGTGCATTGATGGTCGGTTCTTTCCCATCCATTTGTGGCCATTGAGCAATTGTCCCCGATGTGCATATAACCGTTTCCAGTATAACTCTTACCGCACCATGTACACGTATGACTTGCCATACTACTTCCTCCAGTAGTTGATTTGCGGTTTGTACACCAATAGGCAATACCAAAACAAAAAACCAACATAATAATAATTGATGCCCTCTTAATCTTCTTATCCTGCTTATATTCCTTTTTTTCTGCTTCCGTCATTTCTCTTGCTCCAGCCTTCTTAAGCAATTCTATTATCTCCGTATTCTTCTTCTCTTCCGCCATGAAGAGGGCATTTGCTTTTACTTTGGTTAATGCATTTACATTGGCACCGTTTTCGATTAGAAATTTCACAACATCTGCTTTACCAGCATTAATAGCATCATGCAAGGCTGTATAACCTTCTTCATCAACTTGGTCAATATTAGCACCATATTCCAAAAGCATTTTTAAGCAAGGAATATCACCAAATATGGCGGTGTTTTTAACAGTGTAAACCTTTTTATTCTTTGAATTGACATATATTTCATTTGGATTAACTCCTCCAATTAAAAGTAATTCTACTTTATTTATGTCTTTTATCTGTGCATAATAGGCAAGATTTTGTGCAATAGCTGGAATATCCATTTGCTCAAGCATCTGAAGTGCTTCTTTTTGTGTTAGTTTTTGTTTTTCCATAAGCTTTGTTTTTTTAAGATTATAAATTAGCCCCATATATAGGGTTATGCAAATATATGTGTTTTTTAAATATATACCCTATGTATAGGGTGGTTTATATATCATGGTTAGCTCACCTTTGTTTCCGTGATAAATGTTCGAGATAAGAAATACTTAAAGGAATTTGGCAAACATCTGCGTCAAATTAGACTTGAATCTAAAATTAGCCAAGAGGCACTCGGATTAGATGCAGGACTCGGTAAAAATCAGGTAGGATTAATTGAAAGAGGAGAGGTTAACGTTACCATAAGCACAATTAAGAAGCTTGCCAAAAAGCTTGAAATCCAGCCAAAGGATTTGCTGGATTTTTAAGGTGTATTATATTGATAATCATTAAATTAAAAAGGAGTCCGATTTGGACTCCTTTTTGTTTCTTGACCCTGCATCACCTTAATTGAGACTTGCGTAATTAAGGTTAAATAAGCGGGGCTTTTTTATTTAAAGGATTAAATATTATTGTTTAATAACCTTTACCAATTGTGTGTTGCCATCAGCAATAATTTTTACCAAATAAACACCTGAAGCTAAACCACTAATATCATTTATAGCTATTGTGCTACCAGATAGGTTATTCATAGTCATAACTTCTTTACCTAATACATCGGTAAACGATATATTTACCTGACTTGCAATAAGCGGAAGTTTAACGGTTAACTGGTTATTTAACGGATTAGGATAAACATCGGCATGCAAGTTGTTATTATAATTTTGAATTCCTGCGCTCGATGCCAAGCATGCAGATGCAAGTTCTGCTCCTGTTAAAGTAGTACAGTTAAGAACTACATCAGTAGAGCAACGTGGCTCGATATTATAACCGAAATTTGTATAAACGTTACCTATAAAACAATACATGTCTCCGGTAATAGGCTGATAACCCGGGTTACCTGATGAACCTGAAGTTGCAGTACCGCTTGGAGGATAGAAGCCGTCTTTCAAATCGGCTTCACCTGCTACACCCGATGCATCGGTAATAGTTGCCTGCCCGTAAGAAGCGGTATAAGAATTAACAGTTGCGCCCTGTATGTTAATAAGCGTAGACTCATACATTTCCTGAGCATATGTTTGCGTAGTTAAAGCATGAGAAGGGATGTTATAGGTATGGCTTGTTGCGGTAGATACATCTGTAAAATTAACAATCTGCTGAAACTCAGTCATACTAAAATATTCGGTAACTGCACAACCAAAATTAACGCTATCTCCTACTTGCACAAGTGGCGCACTGTTATAATCATACACATAACCGGCAGCCCATAAAGTATCTCCGGCACCTGTGTTTTGTATGTAATAAGCTGTAGCACCAGTAGCGTCATAATTTATTCCGGTTACAATACCACCTGTCATAGCAACCTGCTGACCCCAAAAAGGTGAGTTGCCATTTGAAGCAGTAGTGTATTGAAGAGAGTATAAATTAACAAAAGGTTGTGGAGTATATGGTCTTATCACAACGCTATCAATATCTACGCCCACAATACCAGGAGCCGGGAAAGTTGAGCTGGTATACGTACCGGTACTTTTTATTTTTAAAAAGAACTGTGCATTGTTAGTTGTAGTTGGTGCAATAACGGTTAAGTAATTAGGATACCAGCTTTTGCTGCTAATAACAGCCGGAGGTGCAGCAGCCCAGGTAGATGAAGTAGAACCACCATCGGTAACACCTGCAGCAATATCTCCTTTACCGCGTGCATAAAATGAAATAGCATAGGCAGTACCTGCAGTAACGCTATAAGTGGTATCAGTAGTTAAGTAACCATAAGTAGTGTTCGTATAGGTAACTTTGACAGCATAGTTACCCGATTGTACAGCTAGTGTAGGGCTATATGTAGCATTAGTAACTTGAGTAACATGACTTGCTGTAATAGTGCTATTTGCGCCTCCCCAATTGGTTGGTTGGATAGGTGATCCCGTTGTCCAATGTTCGAAGCCGTCATCTATTACATTGGCACTATACGTGGCAGGTGAATAGATAGCTTGTGCCTGCGTTTTAATGCTGAATAGCATTAACGCGGCTGCTGTTAGGTTTAATAGTTTTGATTTCATTTTGATTTGGTTTTTTTGATTTGGTTTTTACTTATTTAGATTTATGTTTTATTTTACTTATGTTATTTGATTTCTTGTTTAATAATTTCTAAGAACTAAGGTGCCTAACCAATAAGTACTCCCTGTAGAATCGGGATACAGAGTTTCATTGACCGTACTGCTTTGATACCTGAAAGCTAAATAAAAATGAGGTTGTGGATTTGCTAGATGAATAGCAACAGGTCCTGCAGTAAATGGACCCGGGCGAGTACTACTTGCATATTGAAAGTTAGGAGAACTGGCCGTACCTGAAGTATGAGGGATATAAGAAAATTGACTGGATATGTCTGTCCATTGAGAAGGAATTATATGTGTGCCATCAAAGGTATTAGATACCAGTACGCTCAGCAATCTGTCGTTTGTTCCATAGGTTAACCCACATGAAAAATCAATATATTTTGATGGGTTTGTTCCGGTAGCACCACTGGTAGCATAGTTATGATCAACAATAGGGGGGCTTATCAACCAAATATCATTTCTAACCGTGCTTGTGTTATAATTAGAAACCGAAGGGTTGTAACTAAAATTAGGTGTATTAGGGGTGGTAGGTGGGTTACAAAATTGGCAATTGGTTACAGTTGGGCTCCCCCATTTACCTCCAACCCAACACATGTTACCCTGTATATCGAAGGTTTGCCATCCGGCAGTCATTACAGTATAGTTACTTACTAAGCCTGCACAAGAAAAGTTTTGGGTAATAGAGTCATAAACCGTTTGGAAGTAAGGTGCGGTGTAAGGTGCAGTTGCAGTATTAGCCCAACTCATATCGGCATAAGAACGGATGTTTAGCTGCATAGTGCCATATAAATTAGCAATAGCCACAATATTGCCACTATTATTAGGAATAAGATAAGAATTGTTTGCAAAGTTAGAGTAACCACTGTTATAAGCCACAAAAGTATTTCCGGCAGCATCGCACACAAATTTATT